>JAYTXB010000625.1:0-2337 GCA_043743205.1 Schlesneria sp. | reverse complement strand
CACCTCCGCCGACACCCATGCCAACCACGAACAAGCCCGTCATTCACGACCCCGCGTTCAGCCCGGCGAGTGCCTCGCGATTGCGTTACACCGAAGAGGACGATCAGCCCTCTCAAGTACAGCAGGTCAAGGCCGAAACGATCTTCTCGCCCCGCAAGACTTCACGCAGCCCAGCCAAGTCGCCTGCTCCGACTGGCTCCAAAGGCTGGGGTCTGCGTAACCGATGAGCCTCGTAGGATGGGCACTCCTGCCCGTCCTGTCTTTGATCTTCGGAACGAACAATCAAACAGCCGGACGGGCAAGAGTGCCCATCCTACAGTGACGTATTTGGACTGGGTCTGAACCACGACGCAGCCCACGAAACTCTCCCCCGACGGAAGCCTCTCTCATGTCCGTTGCCACGCGAACTCTGACCGGTCTGCTATGCGGTTGGCTCCTGCTGACCTCGGTTGGCTGTGCGACGTTTCACCTGCCGTTTGGACAGGACCGGATGCAGACCGCGACGGCTCGCAATCCTGTCGTGCAGATCATCTGCATCTGGCAGCCGTCGGAGGGACGTGATCCGACGGGGCGACCTTGTCGAGGCTTCGCCGGGCAGATTCTGTTCTTGGCTAATCGAGGCTCGTTGCCGGTCCAGGTCGATGGCGATGTCCGCATTTATCTGTTCGACGATCAGGGGGCTCCCGAAGAGCAGACGAAGCCGCTCCATCAATTCGACTTCGACTCGAAATCGTGGGCACCGCACCTGACGAAGGGGACACTCGGCCCGACGTACAGCGTCTTCGTGCCGTACATGCGACTCGGCACGAACGAAGCCAAATGTGCGTTGCGAGTGCGTCTGAAGACCGACAATCAACCGGCGATCTTTTCGGACATGGCGATGATCCCGTTGGATGGAAAGACAAAGAAGGAGAGCGACACCGGTGAGCAGCTCCCTTCCGCGGACGAGGCCCAAGCAGCCCTCGACGCCGTTTCCAAAACGATGCGTCGCACGACGACGATCTCAATGAACGGCGAGACGTTGAAGCCCCGTGCGCAGAGCAACCCCATCCAGACCGCCGCGCTGTCCGTTCGTGCCGAGGAAGCAGTGGGCCGCGTCCAGCTCGCCAATTTTGAAGAGGGCTCCGAACTAACCGACCCGAGTACGCAGCGGATTGAGCAACTCGAACAGCTCGTTCAGCAACTGCTCGAAACTCAGCGCGGTGCAGCGACGGAACGAACGAAGCCTGCGACTCGTCGTGTTCAGCCAGACCCCGCCGTTGCCCCCGCACGCTTGGCTGCTGATGCCGCTCGGCATCCGCTCAGTGACGACGAAGATGATGCACCACAGCCGATCCGCGTGAATGCTCGTCCGCGCCGTGAGGCCGCTGCCACTCACCCGCTGGCCGAGTTCGATGACGAGTTGTCACGTGATGCCTCGTCCTCAGCCAAGCCCAGTCAACGTGAGGCTCGCCAACCCGACTTGTCCCAAGAACGGGCCGTTCGAGAAACCCGTCGCCCGACCTCGCGCACGATCCTCGCCACGGAATCGCCCTCTCACGAAGCCCGTTCGTGAACCGATCCGTTCGAGCCGATCAACCCTCGCGCAGCGCGCAACATCGATACTTCGAGCGGTCAGAAATGACACATTTCTGAGCGGTGGATGTCGCGGTTCGTTGAGGATGGAGGTTGAAGTCCCGCTCAACGCGATGGTGAGCTCGGCAGGCTCCTTGTACCCTACCGCATGAACCGCCGTCTCTCGCAGTCTTGTTGGTGGAATGACAGGACGATCGTCGTGGCGTGAGTGGCTTTCGACTTCTCTCACTACGAAAGCGCGTTCGATGCAGTCTCACGATTCTCAAACTGCGGTCCTACTCATGGCCCACGGAAGTCGGCGTGCTTCGGCGAACGACGATCTCGTTCAACTGGCAGGACTGGTTGCCAGTCGCGGCCCCTATCCGATCGTCGAAGTCTCTTACTTGGAATTGACTGCACCGACGATCGCAGCCGGAGGCCGCGCGTGTCTGGATCGCGGTGCGCGGCGGGTCTTGATGCTGCCCTATTTCTTGTCGGCGGGAGTTCACGTCGTCACGGACCTCGAAACACATCGTCTGGAACTTGCCACTCAGTTCCCCGAAATCGAGTTCGTTCTCTGCCCGCATCTCGGCTTGCATCCGTTGATGGCCGAGATCGTATTGGCGCGACTGGACGAAGGGCGTTCCGCAGTGACCTCCGGTGGATAACGGGTGCCTTTGCTCTCGCCTAGCAGCCCGTTGAAAAACGTAGGATGGGCATCTTGCCCGTCCGATTTCCCGCAGAAAAACGACGGCCTAGAAGGCCATCCTACAGTTTTTCAAC
>JAYTXB010000624.1:0-3210 GCA_043743205.1 Schlesneria sp. | reverse complement strand
CGTTTCGGGAGGGGCCGACAAAAAGGTGCGAGTCTGGAACGCCGCCGACGGCGCTCAAATTCGCGAACACGATGCAGTCGAGGTCGTGCGCGCGATTGCTGTCTCGTGGGACAATCAGCGGATCGCGGCGGGCTGCGATGACAAGAACATCCGCGTCTGGAATCTCGGTGACGGTGCTCTCTTCGCGACTTACACCGGCCACACCGACAAGATCACGTCACTCGATTACTGTCGCGACAACTTGAAGCTGCTCTCGTCGAGTCTCGACGGAACGGTGCGAGGCTGGAACCTGGCGCTCGGTCGTCAGACGCATCACTTCATCGCGGCGGGAGGCGGCGCGATCAATGGCGTCGGCTGGTGGAACGACAATCAAAACCTCGTCTTCGCCGGAGCGGACAAGTCTGTTTATTGGGACATCCACAACATCCAGCTCGCGCACATCGCGGACGAGAAGCGAGTCAACGCGCTGCACGTGCATCTCAATTCGGCGCATCACTTCACTGTCGGCGACGACGGCATTGTGAAGTGGTGGGATGCGGGAGGAGGCACGCTGGTACGCGACTTCAAAGGTCACGTCGGCCCGGTGCGGTCGGTCGCTCTCCATCCGAATCAGCAGTACCTCGCGACGGGGGGCAGTGACAAGCAGCTGAAGCTGTGGAACGTCAACGATCCGTCGAAGCCAATCTACGACATTACGACCCCCGCCGAAGTCGTGCAGATCGCCTTCAGCCCCGACCAGAAGAAGCTGATCGCGGCGGGCAGCGATCATCTCATTCGAGGCTACGATCCGACTCCCCCCGCTCCCGTCCCGCCGATGCCGCCGTCACAGGAGCCAGCGCAAGTGACCGACGGACATCCGGCCGCTGTCACGAGTCTCATCTTCACTCCCGACAACCGCACGGCAATCAGTGCCGCTGCTGACGGATCGGTTCGCACCTGGACTATCGCGTCCGCACAGGCCACGCTCGTGCTGAACGGTCATCAGTCGCAGATTTACGGCGTCGCGTTCCATCCGACGCTGCCGCTGATCGCGTCGGCCTCGAACGACAAGACCGTGAAGATTTGGGACTACGAGAAGAACGCCAACCTGAGAACGTTCGCCGCGCAAGGGGGAGCGATTTACTCACTGGCCTTCACGCCCGACGGCAACTTCATTGTGACGGCCGGTGGCGACAAGACCGTGCGCGTTTACAACCAAGCCGACGGGGCCGAGATCCGCAAATTCAACGGCCCGAACGATTCAGTCTACTCGGTCTCGCTCAGCCCCAACGGACAACAGGTCGCGGCGGCGGGACTCGATCGCAAAATCTTCCTCTGGAACTTCGGCGACCCCAATCCCATTAAGGCCATCGCCGGACACAAGGACGACATCTACAAGGTCGAGTTCAACCCAACGGGCACACGCCTGCTGACCATCGGCTACGCGGGCAACATCCACATCTGGGACCCCAACCAGGAGAAGCCCCTCTTCAGCCAGAAGCTGCCGACGGTGGTCTACTCGGGAACGTACTCGCCGACGGGCAAACAGATCACGGTCCTCGCCAACGACGGCAAGGTCTATCTGTTGGATCTGCCGCCGGAATCTCAGTGATAACGTGTCGGCCAACATGAGAGGATTAGGCGAGCCGCGTGCCGTAAGGCCGCGGGTAGGAGTTACCTCGGAAACCCGCGGCCTTATGGCACGCGGCTCGCCTGAATTTTTCTATCTGTTGGACCTGCCGCCCGAGGCACAGTGATTTTGAGTCGCATTGAATCTCGTGAGTCTCGTTCCCAAGCTCCGGCTTGGGAACGCACTTCGCCAAGCTCCGGCTTGGCGTGACGAATGAAGCGAGAACTCCGAAACCGCGAAGCTGGAGCTTCAAAGGCGAGCGTTCCCAAGCTGGAGCTTGGGCACGAGAGGACGAGAGGAAAGCCTCAGACTCAGCAACGATATTCCCGCATCGCGATCTCCTCTCACTACGAATGGCCACGATGCCGCGTCTGCAACTCCTGTTGATTGTCGTCTTGATTCTGCTCCCGATCGCGCTGTTTGCCGGGGTAGGTGCGTGGGCGATTTGGCAGTCGGGGCACTTGCTGTGGTTGTCGTGGATGATGCCGGTCTGTTGGGGGCTGGCGTGGGTGCTGTTGCGGCGAGCGAAGCGCGTGGAAGTGCCGCTGCCCGAGATCGGGTCGCGCATTCATTGGACTCCTCGCGACAAAGCCGCTGGTGAGATTGTGGCGGCCGAGCAACAGCGGATCGGTGACGAAGCGACCGCCGAGCAACTGACCGACCAAACGTTTTTTCGCGATCGGACTCTGGACCTCGCGACGAAGGTGGCTCGCCACTATCACCCGCATGTGGCCGATCCGCTCGATGCGCTGTCGGTCGTGGAAGTCATGGCCGTGGTGAGGCTCGTCGCCGAAGACATGGAAGTCTGGTTCGACGAGAACGTGCCCGGCAGTCATCTGGTCTCCATCGGTCAGTGGCGGATGCTGGCGAAGGTGCCCGGTTGGTGGCGAGCGGCAAACAACGCGGGCTGGATCGTCTCCGTCGTGATGAATCCGTTGGCGGGCTTGGCGCGATTCGCCGCCAGCAAAGCGTTCGTCGATCCGGTGACGAAGCAGGTGCAGAACAATGTGTTCGGTGCGTTCTTCATGCTCTATCTGAGGCAGGTCGGGTTCTATCTGATCGAACTGAACAGCGGGCGATTGCGTGGCGGCTCGGCTCGTTATCGCAGTGCGATGGCGAAGTTCGAGGGGACGCCGCGCGAAGCGACAGTGGCGGGCAATGCGATCATGACGGGAGCAACCGCGCGGCCTGAGCCTGTCACCGTGACGATCGCGATCATCGGGCAAGTGAAGGCGGGGAAGTCGAGTCTCGCGAACTGTTTGCTCGGCGAGCAACAGGCGGCGGTGGACGTGCTGCCGCTCACTCAGGACGTGACTCGCTACGAGTTGAAGCTGGAGGAATCGAACGACCGCTTGGTGTTGCTCGACACGCCCGGCTACAGCGATGCGGGGGCCACGCGCGAGCAACTGTCAGCGACGCGCGAAGCGGTGCGACAGGCCGACTTGATCCTGCTCGTGATGGCCGCAACGTCACCCGCGAAGCAGGCCGATGCGAAGGTCTTGGCCGAACTGTATGGCTGGTTCCGCTCACAGCATCACCTCAAGCCACCACCGTTCGTGGGAGTCGTCTCGAAGATCGATGGACTTAGTCCGATGATGGAG
>JAYTXB010000623.1:0-3250 GCA_043743205.1 Schlesneria sp. | reverse complement strand
CGCCGACGACGACTCCCGCGAACAACTCGTCGTCTGGCGACGCACGCCGTAAAGATCGCTGCATCAATCAGTGTCGGCATCAATCTGATGTTCGAGGCGAGCCGGGTGCCGTGAGGCCCCGGACTTTTCGACGAAGAACCCGGGGCCTCACGGCACCCGGCTCGCCTCGAACATCAGATTGATGCAGCGATCTTTACGGCGTGCGTCGCCAGACAACGAGTTGTTCGCGGGAGTCGTCGTCGCTGGCGCGATGGACGTGCAGTACGACCGATTCGCGTGAGGCCGTTTCTGCGAGCGCCTGTTCCAAGTCTTCGAGACTGGTAACGGGGGTGCGGCCGATGGCTTCGAGAACATCGTTTGGCTCAAGACGATGATCGAGCGAACTGTCGGCATCGATTTTCAAGATCAGCAAGCCGCGCGTCTGGGGTTCGTAGCCCAAGTCTGTGGCCAGATCTTCATCGAGCGGTACGACGGTCAAGCCCATCTTGCGAACGGGTGTACCGAACTCGGGTGGAGACGGGGCGTCACTGGTCGGCGGCATCTCACTACGGTCGGCTAGGATGATTGTCAGTAGCGACTTCCGACCAGCGCGCCAGACGACGACTTGAATTCGCTTGGCGATTGGCGACAGGCTAACGAGGTTGATGAGGTGATCGTGATCCTGCACATCCACACCGTCGAAGCTTAACACCACATCATCGAATTGCAGTCCGGCCCTCGCCGCAGGTGAGTTCGGGAAGACTTCCGTGACACGTGTCCCCTGCGCGCGGGTCAGCTTCAGTTTGGTAGCAACTTTGGAGTCGAACCGCTCGTCCAGCTTCACGCCGATCCACGCGCGATGAACGACACCGAACTCCAGCAACTGGTCCATCACGTGTTGAGCGAGATGACTCGGGATGCTGAAGCCGATCCCTTCGTTGCCTCCGCTGGACGATGCAATCGCAGTGTTGATGCCGATGACGCGACCATGCAAGTCGATCAACGGCCCGCCGCTGTTGCCGGGATTGATCGCCGCGTCCGTTTGCAGGAAGTCTTGGTTGAGCACCTCAGACTGCCCGAGCTTCAACTGGCGGCGGCCCTTCGCACTGATGATGCCCAACGTCACTGAGCGACTGAGTCCAAACGGGCTTCCCATCGCCAGCACCATGTGGCCGATACTCAGTTTTTGACTGTCGCCCCACTTGGCGGCCAACAGATCGGGGACATTGATCTTCAGCACCGCGACATCGGTTTTGTCGTCCGTCCAGACTCGTTCGGGCTGAATGACGCGGCCATCGTGCAGATGGATTGAGATCGCTTCGAGAGCCGTTTTGTCGATGACGTGTCCGTTGGTCACGACGAAGAACCCGCTCGCCTTGGAACTGGTCATGATGACTCCCGAGCCGGTCTCCTCTTCCTTTCCTTTGCCTGGGATGCGACGTTCACTTTGGATATGGACGACGGCCGGAGCAGTCACTCCAGCGATCTTGGCCAACAGATTACTGCTCTCTTGAAGAGCCGATCCCTCTTGACTGAGTTCCCGATAGAGCCGCTCCGTGGTCGAAGTCTCGGCCTGATCGGCATGGACCGTTCGCGTGATCACCGGTGAACCGAAGTTCAATCCGACGAGGAGTCCGACCGCCAGAGTCCCTCCGCAGAGCAGCATGATTGACGACTGTCGCATGACTTCGCCTCAAAGAGGAACGGTGAGAAGATCGCCACCAAGGACGGTCTCACCGCCAAGCCTGAACCAAGGCACCTCCTGCGCGCTACTCAGATTGCAGATCGCTCGAATGCAGCGTCTGCAACTCCCGACATCCTCCTCGTCGATCCCGTCTGACTTCGGCAGAAGTTGCCAGCAAGGACAATTTTTTTGAACGTGACCGCGCAGATGAACCCGCGACGCTCTTCATCAAGGGGAGAACGAAGCAGGCGAACAGATTGGACAGCAGGTCCGCCGCGCCGATTCATCCTGCTCGGCATTCGTGCTCCGGCCATTACGTCGGCCGGGTCCGGACAATCCTTTTGACCGAGCCAATCGTTGCAGCCCGAGCGGCAGGTCGGGGTTGCCTCAGCGCATTAAGTTGACAGACCTCGAATCATGGCGCAGAGTCTTCCACGTGGTGGGCGCTGCGGACGGATCGGAGGCCCGCACCACAAAACTCAGTCTCGCGGGAACCCCTACCATGCGCGACGCGATGGCTTTGCAACGCCGCCGCCGCTTGATGCTGCTTCAACCCGGAACGCCTGCTGCCGATGTCAGCCTAGGCGAGTCTTTCAGCGCAGGCACAGACTTGCAGTCGGCTGCGGGGCAGCTCACCTCATCCAGCATCGAAACCGATCTGGAGTTGGTTGCCCTCGATTCTGTTGCGCGCGACGCGGCAGGAGAACGATTCTTTCGTGAGTGTGGCGGCCGAGCGGGCGTACAACTTTTGGTCGAGTTACCCGGAATCGCTCAGCCCGCACAAATCGGTCTTGATCGTCCATTCCTACTGATTGGTCGCGATTCGGCGTGCGACCTGCGGCTCGACCATCCTGATGTCAGTCCGCGTCATGCGTACTTGCAATGGGTCGGAGGCCATCTGTTTTGTACCGACTTGGGGGACGAGACCAGCCTGTTGCCGAGCCGTCGGCAGGCGGGACTGGGGCCGTGGGTGGAGCGTCAGCCGCTGCAAGCCGGGCCGTGTCGAATGTCGCTCGTCGGGGGTGAGGCACTGTCTCCACCGGCCTCCAGCCCGCTTGAACGTTCGCCGCAACTGGCCGCTGAGTTCCCACAAGTCCGGTTGAAGTTTGATGGCGTCGAACAGGACGACAATCAGTGGCCCGTCGATCGCGCCTTAACGCTGATCGGCCGTGGATCGCAGTGCAAATTGCGGCTCAATCATCCCGATATGCCGCTTGTGCAAGCGAGCCTGGTCCGCACGCCTGCCGGTTGCTGGTTGATCGACTTGGCGGGCGCAGGGACCACGCTGGTCAATGAACGTCCCATTCAATTCGCGCAGCTCGACATTGGTGACGTGCTGCAACTCGGTGCGTTCCGTGTAATGGTGACCGCGGCTGCATTTGGAGTCGTCGCACCGAAGACCGTTCCGGGGAAGTCTCCTCCGCTCGACAAGTCGCTTGTCGAACTGGCGACGCGGCATCGCGAGTTGCTCGGCGAATTGAACGAAGACTTGAAGGACGTGCAGTCGTATCTCGACTCCGAGTTGCTCGAAGACGCTCCGCAATTGAAGGCCGCAATTGAACAATACGTTCGCAAAGCGAATCGACA
>JAYTXB010000622.1:0-4139 GCA_043743205.1 Schlesneria sp. | reverse complement strand
CGACGAGAACGCGGCGTAGAACGGCTTGACTTGTTGAGGAGCCTCTTCCGGCGTGACACCGAACGGTTTCGGATCGAGCGGCGCGGGCAACAGTCCCTGACCGCCGAGCCACGCCCGTTCCTGCCAGGCCACGGGATCGAACGAGGCTCCCGCGAGAATCACCAGCGCGCCGCCCTGCTGCACGTAGTCGCGGAGCAATGGAACGAGAGCCTCATCCGGTTTCTCGATGCCGGCGATCACGACGAGCCGTGCGGTCTCAAGCAACTCTTGGGTCAGTCCCGCGGGCCGCACATGCTCGACGTGAATCAATCGGCGTTGCGATTTGTCGCTGCTCGCGCGTGGAGCCATTAGGTGCCGCAGGGCATAGGTCTCGCCGATCTTGTTCTTTTCCAGATTCTCTTCGTCGCCGTATTGATCGACAAACACGACCGGCAACGACGCGACGATGGGAACGACGATCTGCTGCTTGTTGTCGGCGGGGAGCTGATCGGTCGATTGCAGTTCGGATTGAACGACCAAAGTCGCGACGGCAGAACTCGGTTTGAGCGGATCGGCCAGCACATCGAACAGATGCGAGAACTCGATCTCGCGCGCCTGGCCGGGCGTCAGTTCAACGGCCTGACTGGCGACTTCGGCTCCGTCGATGAGGAGCTTCACCTGAACTTCAAACGACGTGTCTGAGCCGTTGTCGGTCGAGCCGCTCGCCTCTACGCGGGCGAGCAGACGACACGGAACCTCGGCGCTGGCGAGGCCGTCTTCGACATGAAAGTCCGACACCCAGACGTTGCTAGCCGGAGCCGTCGCCACGTTGACGATCTGCAAACCGGAGAGACGCTGCAGCAGTTCGGTGGGGACTCCCGCCTGCCAGGCGTTCGCCTGAAGATCGGTCAGCACGACGACGCGCTTCGACGGCAGATCGGCCGCCTGCTGACAGGCTTGTTCGGCCTGTTCGAGTCCCGCGCGGATGCTTCCTTCGACATCGACCAGCTTCACGCGGTCGAGCACACGCCGGGCGTCCTCCTTGTTGCGGTAGGCGTCCAGTGTGAATGGGTCTTCGGAACCGGCGAGCGGAATGACCGTGATGCGACTCTCGGGTGGCAGCGAATCAATGAACTCGGCCCCCTTCCCTTTCGCTCGATCCAGCAGCGTTCCGCCGAGCGCTTCGACTCCCAGGCTGCGGCTGTTGTCGATGACCAACACCGCATGCACGGGAGCACGCGCACTGGCGGCCGCTTCGCTCGACGAAGACGCCTGTCGCGCGATCCCCATCAACCCGAAGGCCGAACCGAGCAGACCGGCCAGACACAATCCACCGGCCGCAAGTTTGGCTCGGCCCTGTTTCGCACCCGAAGTGGCGAGAGCGATGGCCGCTCCGAACGCGACCACCAGACAAACGCCCAGCAGCACGACATGCCACATCGCCCCGGCGGCCGATCCCTTGAAGAAGGGTCTTGCCAGCACGAAGCCAAACATCACGACGGCCAGCACTCGCAGAGCCAGCAAAATGATGTCGCGCAGGTGCAGTATCTTGCGGTTGCGTTCGAGGGCCTCGCGCAGGAAATCCATCGCCGCCCAACTGACCGTCCGAAACCGGCGTCGGTTGAGCAGGTGAATGATGATCGGCCCGGCCGCCGCCACGGCTCCGGCAATCGCGAACAAACTGGCATCGAAAGAGAGCATGAGTCGTTAGTGCGTCCGTAAAACTAAGTCCGGTCCTGCCAGTAATGAGGATCGCGAGCGTGGTGGTTCACGGCGACGATCACGACCTCAGCACCTTCGATCCGGAACACGATGTCGTAGGGAAATTTGAAAACTCGTTGCCGCCGATGTACTCCATCCATCAGCGGGCAGGCTGTCGGATTGCATTCGATTGTTTCAATGGCCGCATGGACTCGCTCCACGAAATTGGCTGCCGTCCCCGGTCTCGCTTCCGTGTCAAAATAGTGTGTTGCCGACCGTAGGTCTGATCTCGCTCCTTCATGAAAAATGATGCGAGACATGACCTATCCTTGAAGTATTCTCTCAAGGTCTCTCTTGACCTCGTCGTAGGGAATCAGCTTGGCGGTTCCTTCGTCGATCTCGCGCGAGCGGCGTTCGATCTCGGCGACCCACGCGGGCGACAACGGCGGAGATTCATCCGACTCGACTTCACTGCGTCGATCCCATGCCTCCGTCAAAAATTCATCAAACCACTTCGAGAACGCTTCCAACTCTCTCGGGGGTAACTGTTCGACTGATGCTTCCAGTTCTTGAAGATTCATGATTTCACCATAGGGATTGTGAATTTGGTGTGTCTCTTACCCTAGCGACCATTGCAAAACTGTATGCGATGATTATCCGGAAGCGTCGCCATCCGCGAACAACTCTAAGGCGCTACACTGCGAACACCGGAAGCCTCGAATTCCATAAACTCGGTTCGACGGCTCATCGATCATGCCTTGCTTGAAAGCGGCAACGAGATTCAAAGCCGTAGCATTGCCAAGTACGGCGAAAACCAAGTGCGGTGCGCTCCCTTCCGCTCCAGAGCCGCCGACCAATCCTTGTGCGGTCGTGAACCCCGCTTCTAACGAACCACCACATCTGCTGCACGCCTTGCTCATGCTCTGCCTAACATTGAAGCTCAACTTATTCCCGTACTCACAAGCGTCACTTGAGGACAATCACTTCTGTCCCAGCTTCTCTCGCAGCCCCTCGATCTTCCCTTCTTGCAGGATGGGGAGGTAGCGGTTGGGGATGCCGAGGATGAAGCAACTGACGGCGGTGCCGTACAAGTGACCTTGTTTGCCGTGGACCCAGCGAGTGTCTCGCCACGAGCCGTCTTCGGCCGCGTTCTCGGGTTTGCGAAGCTGCGAGGCGATCAGGTGGTCTCGCAGTAGCGGGTAGTTCGTGCGCCAGCTTTCTCCGCCCGACTGATAGATCGCCTGGCCGACGTAGTAGAGCGTGTAGGCATCGAACGGGACTTCGCCGTTCCCCTTGACCGGCTTCAGTCGCGAGACCTCCTTCGAGATGAGGTCGAGGTTTTTCGGAATGCGCCAGTCGTCGTACTGGCCAAACTCCTGAAGACAAACCACGCCGCAAGCCGACATTGCCAGAGTGCCGCGATTGCCGTCGTAGGTGAATTGACCGCCACCTTCCTTCGCCCGTTCGTCGAAGCCGCGCGCCCCGTTGTCCGCCTTGTAGTGGTCTCGCACCGATTGAATCGCCAGCTTGATGACATCGCCGCGCACTTCAAACCCGCTATCGACAGCACTCCGCAACGCCTTCGCCTGCATGACCACGATGCTTAGGTCGTGGCCGTGAGGTTGGCGTTTGGCTCGATAGTCCCAGCCGCCGTCCTCGCACTGCGTGTTGGCGATCAGCTTGAGGGCCTTGTCGAGCGTCTTGCCAATCGCCGGATCGTCGGTCATCCCGTAAGCCTGTCCGAGTACAAACGCCGTCAGCCCGTGGTTGTAGAGGTCGCGTTGAGCATCGGCGATGTTGAGCAACCCCGACGGCTTGGCGTTCTTGACGATGTACTTCAGTGCCCGATCGACGTTGTCGCCGTACTTGCCTCGCCCCGGCATGTGCCCGGCCGACATGAAGGCCAGCGCCCCGAGTCCGACCAGCCCCAAATCGTTCGACTCCCAGTTCCCCTGCGAACCCTGAGTCCTCGCCAACCACGCGATCCCGCGTTCCAACGCCAGTTCGCTTTCGGGGTTCACTTCCCATTCGTTCTGAGTGCGCGGTGTTGCGACGTTCGCGACCGATCCGCTTTGAGCCACCAGCGGCGTGGCCAATACGATCCAGGCGAACAATGCGAGGAAGCACAATCGAAACACGGGGGGGAATTGCTTCATGGTGAGAATTGGCGGAGCCCAGTGTGTGGTTACGAAGTTTTTCGACCGGACGGGTTAGAGTCGCCAGCTTGGTTTGCCTCAGTCGTCATTGGCAACCCTGACCAAGCCACCCGACTCATCAGCGGGTTGTTGGCCACTCGTACAACCAGCTTGCGGAAAGGCGAGCGTTGGCCACGAAATAGCTTGGCTACGACTCGAACAGCCGTCGGATCGCTTCGACTCGTTTGCGATTCGCGCCGAGGTCAGAGTGACCGACGCGCGAGGCCGAGCGGACGTGAATGACCTTGGCCGAATCGTCGAGCA
>JAYTXB010000621.1:0-11301 GCA_043743205.1 Schlesneria sp. | reverse complement strand
GCGCTCGGGCAACTGACGGCGCGCAGTCTGTTCCCGATGCAGATCACGATGGCTCAAGCCTCGATGGCGCATCGCGAGAACAAGCGGCGGCGAGTTCCCGCACGCATCCTGTGCGTCTTCTTCACGCAGCTCGCCGACCTGTTGCGTGCAGGCGTGCCGCTGCTGCGGTCACTCGATCTGCTCATCCGCCAGACGCGCCATGTCACGCTGCGGATGGTCTTGCAGGAAGTGCGCGATCAGGTGGCGGACGGAACTCGATTCGCCGAAGCGCTCCGTCAGCATCCGACCGTCTTCAACGAACTGACGATCAGCATGGTCCGCGCGGGAGAGGAAGGGAGCTTTCTGGAAGACACGCTCCAACGGATCGCCACGTTCACCGAGCATCAGGAAGAACTGAAGGGCCGCGTGATCGGAGCGATGGCTTATCCCGCGTTCCTCGTGCTGATCGGCTCGTGCGTTCTCGTCGCGATGCTGATCTTCTTCGTTCCTCAGTTCGAGCCGCTGTTCGAGAAGATGCGCGAAGACGGGACGTTGCCGTGGGCGACGACCGCACTGCTGACCATGAGTGGCTTCATGCAGAAATATGGCTGGATCGGATTGATCGCGATGCCATCCGCGTTTGTCGCTATCCGGCAGTACTTCTCGAACGATGCCGGACGACGACGGTTCGATGAGTTCCGTCTGAACATGTTCGGCATCGGTCGCGTCGTGCGGAGTCTCGCCATCGCACGATTCTGTCGCGTCCTCGGCACGCTGCTCCACAATGGCGTTCCCATTTTGAACTCGCTCCGCATCGCGAAGGATGCCACCGGCAACCGCATCCTGAGCGAAGCCATCGGTACGGCCGCCGATCAGGTCTCTGCCGGTCGCTCGCTCGCCCAGCCACTCGCGCAGTGCAACCAGTTCCCGCTCGACGTGATTGAGATGATCGCCGTCGGTGAAGAGGCCAACAATCTGGAGCAGGTGCTCGTCACCATCGCCGACAAAATGGAACGACAGACAAACCGCCAACTCGATCTGGTGGTGCGACTGCTCGAACCGTTGATGCTCGTCATCATGGCAGGCGTGATTCTGTTCGTGCTGATCGCCCTGATGCTGCCCATTTTCAACAGCTCGTCGGTCATGTAGCCGCATTCGGCGATGACGACGCAAGAACATCACCGCTCACGGTCGGAATCGTTCAGACCGTCGGCCATCGCGAGCAGACTGTCCAAGTTGGCGGGAAGTGCATTACTGGCCATGAGCAGACTCCGGATTGAGAGGGGACGAGTTGCGAACTGCTGTCCCATCTGGATGGCAGAGACTTCCGCCAGAGAACTGATTCCGAACCCCTCGTCCCGTCTGTGAGGGAGCGGAGCAGAGTGAGGGAGTTCTGAAAAGTCCCTCACGCACGACAGGCCCATCAACGGCTGACTAATACACGACTTGCGACCGAAACATGCAGGGGATTGCTTCTTTTGCATCCCTTTTTTGTCCTCCCGCGTCTTGGACAAGACTTTTCCACGCCGCTGGAGTCCGCCAGCGTCTCTCAAAAGACTTTTGCAGCCCGCGCCAGAACAAAAGATTGACAGAAAAGAGGACTCCGACGCCGCAACACTCGGGTGCCGCTGGCGGCATCTTCGTGCGCCAGTGTTTCGAGAGTTGTATACCTCGCACGGCCATGAGTGAGCTGTTTTAGGCGAGCCGTGTGCCGTGAGGCCACGGGTTTCCTGCGGCGATAAGAACCCGCAGCCTGACGGCATGCGGCTCGCCAGTGTCTCAGCTTTACCCGCGTGAGGTATATCGGGATTGGATACCGTCAGCAGACGGCGAAGCCACTGGCGACTCAAAGCTGTCGCCTGTGGCACGTAGTTGCGGTTTCAAATCGGAATCTGAGAATAAAGCTGCGGGGTGGGATCGAACGCATGCCGATTCTCTGATATTCTCGGACCTCGCCGAAACACTGGCTTTGCCGAAGCACAGTGCCTTCATTGTCTGCGGGCTGTTGTCGAGGTCTGAGATCCAGATTGTGAATCTTGGGAGCTGATCCATGCTGACGCTGCAAGGTCGATCCGATTCGAGTTCGTTTTGCGACCGACTGAATCGTCGAAACTTCTTGAAGATCGGGACGCTGGGGCTGGGCGGGTTGACGTTGCCGCAGTTGTTGAAGGCCGAGTCGGTCGCGGGTCGGCGGCGTTCGACGAAGTCGGTCATCATGATTTACCTCGTGGGAGGGCCGCCTCATCAGGACATGTTTGATCTGAAGCCGCTGGCTCCTAAAGAGGTGGCCGGGCCGTGGCGGCCGATTGCGACGAATGTTCCCGGCTTTGAGATTTGTGAGGCGTTTCCACTGCTGGCCAAGATGGCGGATCGGTTCTCGATCATCCGGTCGCTCGTCGGCAATCAGGCCGATCACGACGCGATTCAGGTCTTCAACGGACACCATCCGCGCCTGCCAAAGCCGTCCGGAGGCTGGCCGCAGTTTGGCTCGATGGTGGCGAAGACGCTGGGGCCAGCCGACCCCGCGACCCCGCCGTTCATCAGCCTTTGTTACCCCTGCACGCACGGGCCATACAACGAGCCTGGTCCCGGCTTCCTCGGCGCGGCTCAATCCCCGTTTCGTCCGATGGGACCGACGCGTGACGACATGGTTCTCAACGGTGTGACGCTCGACCGTCTGGGTGACCGACGCTCGCTCATGCGGAGCTTCGATCAATTTCGGCGCGAGGCCGATGGGACTCGCATGATGGAGGGGATGGACCATTTTGCCGAACAGGCGATGGGCTTGTTGACCTCTTCGCGACTGGCCGACGCGTTGGACTTGTCGAAGGAGGATCCTCGCACGGTCGCGCGGTACGGGACTGGAGATCCCAAATTCTTGATCGACGGCAATGGTGCCCCGCGCGTGCCGCAAAGCTTGTTGATGGCACGTCGCCTGATCGAAGCGGGTGCGCGCGTGGTGACACTGAACTACAGCAAATGGGACTGGCACGGTGGCCTGAACGCCGAAGGAAGAGCCAACAACCACATCTTCAAGCGTGAGGAAGAAGACTTCCCGATCTTCGATCAGTGTGTCAGTGCGCTGCTCGAAGACCTGCATCAACGAGGACTCGATCAGGACTGTTCGGTCCTGATCGCGGGTGAGTTCGGACGAACTCCCAAGATCAGTGATCAAGTCGGACGAGATCACTGGCCGCAAGTGAACTGCGCCCTACTGGCGGGCGGAGGCATGCAGCACGGGCAGGTGATCGGGGCCACGGATCGTCTCGCGGGAGAAGCGGTCTCACGCCCCGTGACGTTTGGCGAAATCTACTCGACGCTCTTCCACAATCTCGGCATCGACACCTCGCAGGCGACGATTCAGGATCTCAACGGCCGACCACAATACTTGGTCGAGGACAACGCCAAGCCGCTGCCAGAATTGGTGTGATCAGTAACTTTGAAGCGTGGGCGAGAAAGTTGTCACGAGTACCAACCAAGTGCGTCGAGTTGAGCAGCCTGTAGAAGAACGTAGGATGGCCTCCTAGGCCGTCCGTTTTGAGGGTGGAAAGCGGGACGGGCAAGGTTCCATCCTACGTTCTTCTACAGGCTGTTAGAGATTGCATTCTTCGCGACTCATGAAACGGCGCAACTGCTCAACTCACGCTGCGGGTGGGCGTGATCAGAACGGAGACTTGCAAGATGGCCGGTTCGCGAACGTTCGTCCCCGTAAAGATTGGCGTCGTGGGATTCGGTCGATTTGGTCGGCTGCATGCGCTGACACTGGCTGGGTTGGCGGAGGCGGAACTGGTGGGAGTCGTCGCGCGGCGGCAGGCGAGTCTCGACACCCTCCAGCACGAGTTGCCTGATGTTCCCGGCTGGCTCGACCTGACTCGAGCGATCGCCGAATCACAAGCGGAAGCTTGGATCGTGGCTTGCTCCACGGACGAACATGTCTCCGTCACCCGCACGCTGTTGCAAGCGGGCAAGACAGTCCTGCTGGAGAAGCCGATCTCGGCCGACCTGACCGAAGCCGAGAGTCTCGCGCCGCTCGTTCGCGCCGACTCATTGAATCTGATGCTCGGTCACATCGTCCTCTTCAATAGCGAGTTCAAACAGCTTCGCGTCGAGGTCGCTCAGCGAGGACGCCCGACGTTCATCGACTGTGTGAGGCATCGCCCCGCGTCCATCATCCGAGACTTTCCCGGTGAGAACCCGCTGCAAGCCGCCATGATTCACGACCTCTATGCCGTGCAGGTGCTGATGAACCGCGCGGAACCGACGCGCTTCACCGCACAATTCCATCGAACCGAGACCGGTGCGGTCGATCTCGTACTAGCTCAGATCGAATGGAGCGATGGGACACTCGCGTCGTTCGCGGCGTCGTATCTGACACCGGTCGGCATGGCTCCGCGCGGCTTCGATCGGATGGAAGTCTTCGGCAGCGGATGGGCGGCCCGCATCTCACCGAATCCGCGACCGATCGAAGTCTGGAGCGAACAGGCTCAATGGCCGATGGCCCTCGAAATTCGCACCGACCCAGCCGGACCGACGGGGATGATGGCCGAAGAACTGCGCTGCTTCTGCCGCGTGGTGCGGGGACTCGAATCCGTCCCCGTCGGAGCAACCTACACCGACGCATTGCAGACTCAACGCTGGATGGACCGGCTGCTCGCGGCGGCTTCAGCGAGCTGTTAGGACCGACGCATCAATCAGTGGCGGCATCAATCCGATGGTCGATGTGAGCCGGGTGCCGTGAGGCCAATGGCACTGACTTTGTACCTCACTCAGGCAAAGCTGAGACACTGGCGAGCCGCATGCCGTCAGGCTGCGGGTTCTTGATCGCCGCAGGAAACCCGTGGCCTCACGGCACACGGCTCACCTAGATCATCAAATTATTACTGCCAGTTGTTGATGCGCCGGTCCTAAGGAGCCGCTTCTTTCTCCCGTCAGCCGTCGCCCTCAGCCGTCGTGCGATGGACTTCATTCCACAAGATGGCGAACCAGAGCAAGGCCGCGCGACGCTGACCGATCGCGCTGAAGTGGCGGCGAGACTTCGCATCGCCTCGGTTGTCTCCACCCAAAACATCGGTGTCGGGACCGGGTCGAAATCCAGAGCGGCTCCACAATTGATCGATCGCCGTGCGGATGCGCTCTTCGCCGACAGGGTCGTTGTAGACCGTCGGGTGCAGCGTCGATTTGGCGAGCAGCCACGGTGGCTCGAACCCCCAAGCATCGCTGGCCGCTTCCCGAATCTCGACCATGTTCTTCACGTAAGTGACGATGGGCGTCTTGGCGATCACGTCCGACTCACCTTGTTGCCAGAGGACGGCGCGAAACGATTCGACCTCACGCCCGGCCTTCACCAAACGCTTGTGCAGTTCGCCGTCGGGTTGCCATTGCGCGGTCGAGGTTGCTCCGACGGAGACATTCACGAACGCGACCGGGACGCGCAGTGTCGGTGCCAGCAGGTCACCCAGAGCTGGCCAGATCGAACCACCGTCACCATTGTGAGGCGGCGGATCGTGAGCGACGCGCCACGTCTTCGCCTGCCAGTCGTAGGTCGCGACGGCGAGTGCGGGATTGGTCACTTTAAGTAGTTCGTCGTTGTAGCCCCCCGCATAGGACTGTCCCGCCACGACGAAGACTTCACCCACGCCAATCGCCTCGACACCCCCGATGGCCGTCGTGGTTTTGTCATCGACGCAACGAATCTCCAGTCGATATGGGCCACCGGCGGGGACTTCAGCCAACCCGCGCAGTTCCTGGTCGTCCTCTTCCAGTTGCAGCGGCAACCAGTCGTAGCTGCGACCATACCCATGTTCAGCCAACACTAAACGGAACTGCCAGTCTCCGCTCACTCCCGTTGGCTTGACCGCGCGCACCGTGATGTCCGCGTAACCCAACTCCGGCCCGCCAGGATTGTTCGTCGCCGACTGCTTCGGTTCAAAGCCCTCGCGCTGCACGACGACGTGCGGCAGAGGATGAGTCACCACCAGCTTGACCGGCTCCGCAGCACTCGCAACGGCACACCAGCCGCTCAGCACGCCCAGCAACACGGTTGACACCACCAGAAATGACCACGAACGGAACATCGCATATTCTCCCGATACCAGATGAAACGATCCACAAAGCAGAAGTCAGAAGAAGGAGGCGATCACTTGGCCTCAACCAACTCGACGAAGCCCACGTCGATGTACTGGCCACCGCCGGTTTGTTTGCAGTGAACGGCAAGCGTGTTGGCGCCCGCTTTGAAATGCTTGGCGGCTTCGGGGATGAGTCGCAGCGTGCCGTAATCGGTCGAGTACCCGGTAACGCTGCGGACCAACTTGCCATTCACGTAGACATCGGTGTCTTCATCGTGATGGATCAGCAGACGCAGCTCGCCCGTGGGCGCGGCCGTCAAATCGAAGGTGCGTCTCAGCCAGATGTCGTTCGATTTCCATTCGGTGCGCACGACAGAATTGGGTGTGGTTTTCTCACCGAAGCCACCGGGACCGGTCTTCCATTTCGAGGCATCGAACGTCGGCTGCTCCCAGCCGTCGGCGGGTTTGTCAGTCGCGTACTGCCACGTTTGAGCCGTTGTTTTTGAACTCGCGACCAAGAGCTTTATTTGAGGCGGCGGCGAGTGAAGACGATTGTGTGCCTTGGCCAGCAGATCGACCGGCAGCTTCTGCACGGCGCGGTCATACGTCAGCAGGCCGTTCACCTCGATCTCGACATCCGTCGTCTGCGTGTAGATCGCGGCCGACAGTCCCGGCGAACCGATCATGGGATGGAGCTTGTCGAGGAGATCAAGATACGTGTCGGTCAGCGAGACCTGATCGGTGAAGCTGCGGTAGCCCCAGTTCTTCTCACCCTGCCAGGTGTGTCCCTTGAGCGGCAGGCCGAGACCTCCGTACTCGCCCAGCACGGCGGCGCGATCCGTCGGCTTGGGGGCGAACGGGCCGGGATAGCGATGCACGTCGATGACATCTCCCACCGGGAAGTCGTTGCCGCCCGAGGCACAGTTCACCAGCCGCGTCGGATCGTACTTCTTCGTCCATTCGGTGACGGCCACCGTGTTGGCCTGACCCCAGCCCTCGTTGAACGGCACCCACATCACGATGCACGGGTGATTCCGGAGCGAATCGATGATCGCCTTCCACTCGCGGTTGAAGTTGTCGGATGACTCTTGCGAGCGAGTCAACTCGGTGTTGTCGTGCCCGCCGACGGGATCCCACGGCGCGTTCCTGTCGCCGCTCGGCATGTCCTGCCAGACGAGCATCCCCAGCTTGTCGCAGTGGTAGTACCACCGCGCCGGTTCGACCTTCACATGCTTCCGGATCATGTTGAAGCCGTATTGCTTGGTGATCTCGATGTCGAACTTCAGAGCCTCATCGGTCGGAGCCGTATACAGTCCGTCCGGCCAGAACCCCTGATCGAGCGGCCCGTGCTGAAACACCGGCTTGTTGTTCAGCATCAGCCGCATGATGCCCTGCTCGTCCTTGCCGAGCGAGATTTTTCGCATCGCAAAGTACGTCGTCACGACATCAACAACTTGCCCGAATTCATCCTTCAGGGACAACTCAACATCGATCAGGTGAGGCGTCGATGGTGTCCACCAAATCTTGCGGAATTCCGGGGAGGAATCCATACCTACCGGCTTGCCGGTCACGGGCAGAGTGAAAGTTTGCGTAGATTTGCTGGTGGGCCCTTCTTTTATTGGGTACGACTTTACAACCCCGACGGATTTTGCTCCTGCCCCGACTACCGAGAGGTCGAGGGTCGCGGTATCCGTATCGATCATTGGCGTGATGTTGACGCTGCGGATGTATGTCTTCGGCACCGGCTCCAGCCACACGGTCTGCCAGATGCCGGTCGTCGGCGTGTACCAGATGCCCTCGGGCTTGCGGACCTGCTTGCCGCGCGGTTGAAAGCCGGCGTCGCTCGGATCCCAGACGGAGACGACCAATTCTTGAAGACCGTCTCCCTTCAAGGCCGCAGTGATGTCGATCGAGAACGGGTCGTAACCCCCCTTGTGAGTCCCGACCTCTTTCCCGTTGAGCCAGACCGTCGTCTCCCAATCGACTGCGCCGAAGTGGAGCAACACGTTCTTGCCCGCCCACGCCGAATCAATCGCGCCGTCTTTCGTCGGCAACGAAAACGTCCGTCGATACCAGAGCTTGTTCTCCGGACCAACCTGCTTCATCACACCCGACAGAGCCGACTCGACGGGGAACGGAACGAGAATCTCTCCGTCCCACTTCTCAGGCTTCCCCGCATCCTTCGGCTGGATCGCGTACTCCCACAACCCGTTCAAGTTCTGCCAATGCTCACGCACCATCTGCGGCCGAGGATACTCGGGAAGCACGTTCGTCGGCGAAACGTCCTTCGCCCACCTCGTCATCAGCGGAGCCTGCTTGGGCTGCCACTCGGCGGCGGTGAGGATCGGACAACAAACGATCAATGACACGAGTAGAGAAAACTTCATGGTGGAATCCTCGAAGGGATCTGAGGGTGATGAGGCCGATGTGAGTACGACAAACGAAACCCAGCCCGCGAGGCAATCCATCGCTGGCTCTGGAAGCGACGAGATTTCATGAACCGCCCGTCCGGTGACACCGCTGTCAACGGGCTGCAAGGGAGGCGCAGTTCATTCCGTCATTGTTCCCCAGCCATCTGAGCAACCACCGAATGGACCTGTGATTTCGTCAAGCTCGTTTTGAATTCGGATGATCTCGTCGTACTCCGGGATCATTCGGACATTTGCGTAGACAGTCCACGAGGGACCAAATTCCTCGTCGTCCGGATCGATGTTTCCGTCTTCATCCGGCTCACCTTCGTCGTAGTAGATTTCCGTGTCGTATCCTCGCTCCTGCATGGCCCGTTCGATGGCGTGCGCCGAAGCGTCATCCGGCGCGTCCACCGCGAACTCAATCAGCATCGGGAGTGACATGTCCACGCCTTGGGCAGCCAGATCAGACAGCACGGCACCATCGTCGTCAGGAAACTTTGGCATTTTGATCTGATCTCCCCATGACAGTTCAGGACAGTTGTTGTGAGTTGGAATCTGATCACTCGGCCAGCTTGACGCCGATGGTCGCCAGTTCGTTGAAGCGGTCAACCGGCTCCTTCGTCGTCCAAGCGATGCCGCGCAACAAAAGAATGCGGAACAGGGGATCGTCGAACGTCCACGAATAATGTCCGAGGATCGACACGAAGACTCGGCCCTGTTGTTTCGCATTGGCGACGGCAGGCTCATAGGTCCAGAACAGCGGACGCGGCTCGCCGTCTTCGATGCCGGTGGCGATGAGCTTCACCTTGGACGGATCGCCCTGCATCAGCCAGTAGCTTTCGTCGTGGAAGTGGACCTTGTCGAAGTTGCGTCCGATGGGATGCTGGTTGCCTGTTTCGAGGCCGAGCGACTCGAACGACAGGTCGAGCGGACCGTGTCGGTACTTGAGCTTCGCCGCGTGTGAGGCGAGTCCGATTCGCTGAGCGAACGCGGGGGCTTGAGCATCTCCCTCGATAGCCCAGTGGATGTAGACGAGTCCGCCTCCCTTGGCGAGGTGCGCGTCGATCGCCTGCGCTCGTTCGGCGTTCCACGCTCCCTTTTGAAAGAACGCGATCGTGTCGGCGGTGGCGATCTGCTCGGCGGTGGGCCATTCCATGGCGGTCTCGACCGTCACGCCATCGGCCCCGCGCAGCAACTCACTCCACACCCGCAGCCACGCGGGATAGTCATGTTCACCCGGCCCGTGATCCTTCGCGCCGGCGACGAGCAGGATGTGGAGGGGTCGCCTTGTCCCCTCGCCCCTCGCCTTGGTGGGGAGAGGATTAGGGAGAGGGGTTCTTCCTTCTTCTTCTGTTTGAGGTAGTGAAGCCTTCCCGTCACTCGACCCCCTCACCCTAGCCCTCTCCCCCGAGGACGGAGGAGAGGGGACAAGAGCAAGCACCTTCGCGACTTCAGCCCGCGTGCGCGGCTTTGGTGCCGGTTGCTGCGCGTCGTTCGGCATGTGCGGCGGCTCGGTCAACAGGAACGTGAGGAGGTCGCGCATCCGTTCGGGGCCAAGTTTTTGCGGCATCCCTTCCGGCATGATCGACAACGGCGAGTGCTGCATCTCATCAATGTCACTCTTCATCGCGCGATGAATCTTTCCATCCTTGTCGCCGATGAAGAGTAAGTCCTTTGCCTGAGAAGCGCCTTTTCCTGTCCCCTCGCCCCCGTCCTCGGGGGAGAGGGCTAGGGTGAGGGGGCTTTTCTTTCCGCTGACTTCTTCCGCCGATCGCACAATTCCCGTCAACACGCGCCCATCCTTCAGCGCCACCACCGATCCCAGAAAATCCGGGTTGATGGCGAAGCTCGGCAGAGTCACATCGCGCAGCACGGAGGCATAGTCGCGATGGATGAGGTTCGACAGATCAGGCCCGATCGCGCCGCCCGATCCGTGTGCGACGTGGCACTTCGCACATCCCGCCTCGTCACTGAAGAAGACTCGCCGACCGCGACCCCAGCTTCCGCCAGCCAGTTCGGGAATGTCGCGCTTCGTGGTCGAGTCGTCCGCTCGCGTCAATTTGGTGTCGGCCCACGGAACGAAGAAGCGCGAAATGGGCAACGCGCCAAGCTTCGTGGCATCGGTGAAACACGTCACGTCACCGATGGGGATGCCGACTTCGGTGCCGACGACGATCTTGATGCGGGCCGTTGGTTGTTTGTCGGGATTGAGAGTGATCGGCGTCTGTTCGACGGATGCGACGTTGTTGCCTTGGTCATCCTTCTCAACGGTGACTTTACCACCTCCGCTGAGAACACCATCAACGAACATCTGCACTTGTTGCCTCAAAGGTTCGACGAGCAAGTAAACCTCTTCGCTCGGCCATTCGTGATCGAGCTTGCTCCCCGGTTGCACCGCCGGGTGGAGCAGGTTTCGCAAATCAAGCTGCGTCTCCAGCGTGAGTGTGCCCTTCTGCTGGAGACACTCCCAGAAACGGTCATCGTTGGCGTCGCGTGTTGAGAACTGCTTGCAGATGTTGAGATCGAGATGCGGCAGCACGCCGCTCCAGCCGCGCTGTGTTTTGTCTTCCGGCTCCCACGTCGCGAGAACCCCGTTCAACGAATAGGCGAGGTCGATCTGCGGATGCTGGGGGAAGGGTTGAAGGTCGAAGGTTGAGGGTTGAGGGTCAGCGGAGGACGGCGAGCCTTTGCTCGTCTTCCCTGGCTCGTCTCTGCCCTTCTGCCCCTCAACTTTCAACCTTCGCCCCTCAACCCTTCCCAACCCCGGCAGCGTGATCGCGTACTGCACGGCGGCGCGATGCGGTGCGGTGGCGATGACGAGCGTTCTGCGATCGGGCGTGACGCTC
>JAYTXB010000620.1:0-11542 GCA_043743205.1 Schlesneria sp. | reverse complement strand
ATGTCCTTGCCAATTAGGACTGCGGCCTGTTCACAGACCACCATCGTGCCGTCGTCGAGATAGCCGACACCCTGGCCGAAGGACTCGCCTTCTCGGATGACACGGATGTGAAGCTGCTCACCCGGAAGATAGCGCGGCTTGAGAGCATTCGACACATCATTGAGGTTGATCGAATCGACCCCCTGCACGCTGGCCACTTTGTTGAGGTTGAAATCATTTGTGACGACTCGCCCCCCCATGCGTTTGGCGAGTGCGACCAATCGCTGATCGACAGTCAGTTCCGCCAAGTCCTTGTCTTTGACTTCGTACATCCGGACTTCGACCTTGGGGTTTTGCTGGAGCTTCGTCAGCACATCCAGCCCGCGACGCCCGCGGATTCGGCGCAATTTGTCGCTGCTATCCGCGATCGCCTGCAACTCTTCCAAGATAAAGCTCGGGATGACCAATTCGGTGTCGAAAATGTTCGTGTCCATGACATCCGCGATCCGCCCATCAATCAGCGAGCTGGTGTCCACGATCAGTGGCCGACCACCTTTGATTTCCTTCGCAAACTCGACGTAGGGAATCACGAAACGGAAATCGTCCTTGGTTTGCAGCAGAAACGAGATGCAAATGTATGGCAGCATCACCCCGAGCAGAACGCCGACGACGGGAGCCATCCTCGGATCGAACCCGACGGACGCCAGAAAAGCCTGCAGCGCGTAATAGAGCTGATACGACAGCAACCAGCCGATGAGCAGGCCGAAGTAGACCGCTGAAATCACATCGATGCGCTTGCGAGGAAAGAGAATGTCAGCGAGCGTGACGACTTGCGACGCCAGCATCATCACGACGAACGCGACGGCCGAGTTCGACTGAATGAACTCCGGGGCAGGACTCGTCGGTTGAACAATCGCAAACACCGCTCCCGCACACACAACGGCGTAAATAATTCGAATCACAACCAGCAACATGGTAGGCCCATTCCAGTGACAGCACGCGTCTCTTCAAATCCGGCGTAGCGACAATTGGGCATGCTTGAACCTGCAGGAACACCACAGACTCAGCCCGCTCCGTCGATCGCGGGCGGAGTATAGGCCCCATCAGAAACGAACGCCAGTTGGCTCAGCTTCATCGCGAGCCGCGCAAATCGGCCGTCAGCCATGCGGCAACCGCGTTCAAAACAATTACTTTCAACGGGTTTTCGCAACGGGACGCGGCATCGCATTCACCTCTCAAGCGGCATCTTCGATGGGCGTCATCACACTCAGTCGAGGAGACTGTTCGCGTGGTAGCCAAGGCGAAATGCGGGCTTCGAGTTCGTTTACTTGCTCGCGCAGGTGCTCGGTTCTTTGCAACGAGTTCTGCTGCCAGTCGCGACAAAACTGGTTCAGTCGCGTCTGTTGATCGACGTGTGATGTCACTCGGTGCCGCAGCGTGAGTAATGCCTCCTCGGCACGTAGAACGTCAGGCGAGACCATCGTTGAGTCACTCGATTCGAACAACATGGCAGAGGCTCCTAATGAAGTGTCTCGATGGATGCGAATCGCCAGTCGGCGAAACTTGTGATCGCCCACAGCCATCGACTCGGCCGTTGATGAAGCTTGAACGGATTGAGTCGAGATTGCCTCCCGATGCTGTTTGACTGTTGTCGGAATTGGAACAATTCCTACAACCCGGCATGAAATTGAGGACTGTGGCCAGCTTCCCCTCGCAGTGCTCTCGCCGCATAATCGCGAGCATGAACTCACCCAATGTCACCGTGAATCGCTCGTTGGTCGGCGCAATCGCGCTCGGGCTGTTTGCCCTCGCCTTCGTGCTGTCATTTTTCGGCCTCGATGGTAGCCAAGACATGTGGCGTGGAGCGGCTCTGAAAGTCGGACTGGTGATGGCCGCATTGTGGCTGGCGCTCCCGTCATTCACTCGCAATGAAGAGTTGGGGCAAGCATCGCTGGCCGTCGTCATCGGATTTGTCGCGGTGGCGCTGCTGATTGGAAGAACTCGAATTCCGATGAATGTCCTCGTGCCGTCAGTACTCGGGTTTGCATTCGTCATTCGAGTCCTGAGACCATCACGACCTACTCGTCCTCGCCGACCGTAAGTCGCGTGGAGCAACCCCGATAATCGGCTTGGATCGAAATGACATGCCTAAACGTGGTCGCGAGACCGTTCGCAGGCGGCTTCCGTCGGTGAGGCAAAATCGCCGTGCCATTCTCGAATGAAGATTCCCGTTTCATGAGGCACCGCAACATGACCATGCTGAATCGCCGTGAATGGATGCAGGGATTGGGGGCCGTCTGCCTGGCGACGCCATTGCTGACAGTCGAAGCTGCGCCGGTGCGTCGCCAGCGATTGGCTGTCGTCACTACCGTCTGGCGGCACAAGTCGCACTCGTGGCATATGGCCGAGCGGTTTTTGCACGGCTACCCGCTGCGAGGCCAATGGCATCATCCCGACATCGAAGTCGTCTCGGCCTATGTCGATCAAGTTCCCGAGAACGATCTGAGCCGCGACAGAGCGAAAGAGTTCGGGTTCACGATTCATCCGACGATTGCTGCCGCCTTGCGATGTGGAGGTGACCGAATCGCAGTCGATGGCGTGCTACTCATCGGCGAACACGGTGACTATCCCACGAACAGCATTGGGCAGAAGCAGTACCCGCGCTATGAGTTTTTCCGGCAAATTGTCGATGTGTTCCGCAAAGACGGTCGCTCAGTCCCGCTCTTCAACGACAAGCATCTGTCATGGAACTTTGCGTGGGCGAAGGAGATGGTGGAGACTTCACGAGCGATGAAGTTTCCATTCTTGGCAGGTTCGTCGCTCCCGGTCACGTGGCGGATGCCTTCGATCGACATGCCGTTCGGTGCGGAGGTCGAAGAGGTGCTGAGCGTCTCCCAAGGACCGATCGATGTCTACGACTTTCACGCATTGGAGATGATCCAGTGCATGGCCGAACGTCGAGCAGGTGGTGAGACCGGCGTCGTCGCGATGCAGGCTCTGCGCGGAGACGCCGTGTGGCGAGCAATGTCAAAAGCATCGTGGACGGAGGGAGGTTGGAATCCGGCACTTTTTGAAGCGTGCCTCTCCCGCAGCCACACTGTGACTCAAGACCCGGCGTTCAGTCATCGCTTTCCGACGCGCGACCAGATGCAAACGTGGGTCAAGGATCCGATCGCTTACCGTTTTGAATATGCCGACGGATTGAAGGCGACGATGCTGCTCATGAACGAACTGAACGCAGACTTCACGTTCGCCGCGAAGCTCAAGGGGCAGGCGGTTCCGCTCTCGACTCAGTTCCATTTGCCGCCGAGTCCCAACGTCGTCTACTCCGCCGCGCTGATGTCACACGCCGAGTCGATGTTTCAGACAGGCCTCGCTCCATACCCTGTCGAACGAACGCTGCTCACCAGCGGCTTGGTCGCGGCAGGATTGAAGTCGCTCGCGTCCAATCAGACTCGCATCGCAACTCCACACCTCAACATCCGCTACGTGCCGCCGCGCGAATCGATGTTCTGGCGCGAGTGACGCGCCGGTCCTGAGCAACTTGTGATCGTTCACAAATCGCCCCGCGTCACGGTCCTCAGTTTCACTAGAAAGCATGTGATGAAACGACAAACACAATGTCCGAACTTGAAAGCCGCGTTGGTCTCATTCATCTGCGGTTGGCTCTGCTTCGGCCACACGTGTTGTCGCGCCGAAGACGATTTGCGTGAGCGTCTGAAGGATACCAACGGAGCGCGGACTGACCTCTGGGTTTACAACGACATCGGTCAGGCGATGACCGAAGCGAAGAAGTTGAACAAGCCGCTCTTTGTCACGTTCCGGTGTGTTCCGTGTAAAGACTGCGCTGCCTTCGATGCCGATGTCGCCAATGGCAACGATCGCGTACAGGCTCTCGCCAAAAATCAGTTCGTCTTGGTGCGACAGGTCGAGATGAAGGGTGTCGATCTCTCGCTGTTCCAGTTCGATCACGATCTGAACTGGGCCGGGATGTTCATCAATGCTGATGGCGTTGTTTACGCTCGTTACGGAACGCAAAGCGCCGAAGGGGCCGACGCGTACAACTCCATTGACGGCTTGCTCAACACGATGCAGCGCGTCCTCGAACTGCATGCTCACTTCCCGCAGAACGCGGCCGAATTGAAGGGGAAACGCGGGGAACAGAAGCCGGTGAGCAACCCGCTCGAACTGCCCGGCCTCAGCAACCCCGCGAAGTATGCCGAGCAGACAACTCGGCAAAACTGCATCCACTGCCACAACATTCACGACGCCGAACACAAGCACGCCCTCGACACCGGCAAGTTCTCGGTGGACATGATGTACAAGTACCCGCTCCCCGACAGCTTCGGTCTCAAGATCGATCGACAGAGCGGCGTTCTCATCGAACGCGTGCTGCCTGACTCGGTCGCGTTCCTCGCGGGACTGCGTTCCGGCGAAGAGATCGTCCGTATGAATGGCCAGCGGATCACTTCCATCGCCGACATGCAGTGGGTGCTGCACCACTTGCCAATGACGGACTCCCGCGTCGAGATCGAAACGAACCTCACCGGCAAGCACACGGTTGCGTTGAAGTCGGGTTGGAGGAAGCACGATTTCTCGTGGCGCGGTTCGATGTGGAACGCTCCGCCCCGCTTCCAAGCCTGGACGCCCGTCCTCTCTGACGAAGCTCGTGAGAAACTGAACTTGCCCGCCACCGACACCCCGCTCGAAGTCAGATGGATCAACCTCAAGGGGAAAGGTGGCCAACAAGCGTACGACGACGGCCTGCGAGAGAAAGACATCATCGTCGCGATCGCGGGACAACCGGCCCGATTGAACACGAAACAGTTCAACATGCACATCAAACTGAACTACAAAGTCGGCGAACAACTTCCGCTGACCATCCTCCGTAACGGCCGACGCGAAGAATTGAAGATCACTCTTGTCGAGTGATGTTTCCGCACGCGGTGCCACCTCATGGAGCTGAGTTCGGGCGTTGGTGCGAGAGTCCGACCACGCAATTACCCGACTATCAATGAGCGTTTGCCCTTCGAGTCTGTGCCCTACGAGCGAGGGTTTCCCTTGGCTCCGTTCTTGCCGCTAGAATGCCACGCCGTTCAGCTGATTACTTTCGTCCTAGCCCGAACTTTTTTACAGCATTCGTTTTTTTCCGTCGTTCGGTGGAACCACGCATGACACGCTCGTCTCTGCCGCTGCCCGCTCCTGCCGCGCAGCCGGCTCAAGAAACCTCGATCGCTTCCCTCGAAGGGGGATTGCGTTATCGAGGCTATTCGATCGAAGAGTTGGTCGATCAATCGAACTTCTTGGAAGTCGCGGCCCTCATCGTACACGGTGACTTGCCGACGCATGAGCAACTCGCCGACATGCAGGCCGTCCTCTCCGAAGCCTCCGTTCTCGACGGCGATCTGCTGGCTTGGCTCGAACGCATTCCGCTGAACATTCCCGCGATCGACGTGTTGCGAACGGGTGTGAACCTGATTGCTCTTTCCGAGGTTTGCGACGAGCAATCGCAGCCGACGGCCGCGTGGGACGCCCTTCAGCGGTTGCTCGCCCAATTACCGCTGGTGATCTCTGCCCGCAGTCGTCTGTCGCGCGGACAACCGTTGTTAGAGTCGCGCGATGACCTCTCTTACGCGGGCAATTTGCTTTGGTTGCTAACCGGTCGTGAACCGTCTTCCGCTGCCGAGCGTGCCTGCAACGCGTTCTTGATTCTCTCGGCCGAACATGAGTTCGCGCCCTCCACGTTTGTCGCGCGCATCGTCGCTTCCACTCGTTCGGACTTTCACTCGGCGATCATTGCGGCGCTCTGTGCGATCAAGGGGGTCTGGCACGGCGGACCCGGCCGACAAATCATCGACATCCTCGAAGCCGTCGGCACGGCGGAGGCCGCCCCCGCGATCGTGCAAGCCGTGCTGAGGCAGTACGAACGACTCCCCGGTTTTTGGCATCGCGTCTATCGGACCAGTGACCCACGCGCCGAGCTGCTCGCGTCGTACTGCCGTGAGTTGGCTGAGGAAACCGGCCGACAGAATCTGGAGAATGTCGCTGCGGCCATCGAGAGTGCCGTTTGGGACGAGCAGCAAATCTTGCCGAGTCTCGATTGGCCAGCAGCGAGACTCCTGCATTATCTCGACCTCGAAGCCGATTTCTTCGTACCGCTGTTCGTCATCAGTCGGATGGTCGGATGGGCGGCACACTACATTGAGCAGCATCAATCCCCGCAACCAATTCGCCCGCGAGGCACCTATGCCGGATCACTCAGCCGCGAATTCGAGTCCCTCGACGAAAGAGGTTGATGAAGGGTTGAAGGGCTAAGGTGGAGGGTGGAAGGGCAGCGGAGGCCGTCCTCTCGTCCTCTTCCTTCGCTCGCCGCACCCGATCTCCACCTCAGCGTTCTCTTGCCTGACCCTCCACCCTAGACCTTCAACCACTCCACCATGCACGCCTTCCAACACTGCATCAACCCGCTGTGCGGAGCCACTTTCGACGTGGCCGAGGTCCTCACGTCCTGTCCCGATTGCGGCAACTTGCTCGATATCGACTACGACTGGGACAAGCTTCCCGTGCCGAAGTCGCTCCGAGACTTTGAAGCCCGTTGGGCGAACCGTCACAACCCGCTCGATGTCAGCGGCGTCTGGCGGTTCCGCGACCTGCTGCCGTTCGCCCGTGATGAAGACATCGTCACGATTGGTGAAGGCCAGACGATCCTCCAGCGGAGTGAAGCGGTCGGCCGATACGTCGGCATGAACACCGCTGCGAGTACCGGCGGTTTGTTCCTTCAATACGAGGGTCTCAATCCCTCCGGCAGCTTCAAAGACAACGGCATGACGGCCGCTTCGACGCATGCCCACATGGTCGGCGCGAAGATGGCTGCGTGCGCCTCCACCGGTAACACGAGTGCCTCGCTCGCCATCTATGCCAGCACGACACAGCTCTTTCGCGTCGTCGTCTTCGTCGGCAGCGGCAAGATCGCGTACGGCAAACTCTCGCAGGCTCTCGACTACAACGCTCAAACGTTGCAGGTGCTGGGAGACTTCGACGACGCATTGGATCGCGTGCGAGAAGTCTCTGGAGAACGCGGCATCTATCTCTGTAACAGCGTCAACCCGTTTCGGCTCGAAGGTCAGAAGTCGATCATGTATCGCGTTCTCGAAGGATTGAACTGGCAAGTCCCGGATTGGATCGTCGTGCCAGGCGGCAACCTCGGGAACTCGTCCGCGTTTGGCAAGGCATTTGGCGAACTGCTGCGGCTCGGCTTGATCGACCGCATTCCGCGCCTGGCCGTCATCAATGCGGCCGGAGCCAACACGCTCTACCAACTGGTCGAAGAACGCGGCGTCGCATGGAACGCTGGCCAACCCGACGACGACATCATCGACACGTTCTTCAGTGACATGGACCGTGACCGCCGCAAAGCTTCGACCCTCGCCAGTGCTATCGAAATCAATCGCCCCGTCAACTTGAAGAAGTGCCTGCGCGCCCTCGAGCTGTGCGATGGAGTCGTGCGCGATGTCACCGACCAGGAAATTCTCGACGCGAAGGCCCAAGTCGGTGCCGGTGGCTTCGGCTGCGAACCGGCCAGCGCCGCGAGCGTGGCCGGAGCGAAGAAGCTCCGTGCGGAAGGAGTCATCGCACCGAGTGATCGCGTCGTTTGCATTCTGACCGGCCATCAGCTCAAAGACCCCGACGCCACCGTCGCTTATCACTCAGGAGACAAGGCGCTGTTTGAAGCGAAGCTCGGCACACGCGGCGTCGAAACTGCGGCCTACGCCAACAGCCCCATCGTCGTCGAAAACAACCTGCAACGGATCATAGAAGTCTTGGAGGCGTGATGGGCGAGTCTCTTCCCTAATTTGGAATGCCGCGTCGATACGCGGTCAGCTATACCTCGCACAGCCATGAGTGAGCTGTTTTAAGCGTGCCGTGAGGCCACGGGTTTCCTGCGGCGATCAAGAAACCGCAGCCTGACGGCCTGCGGCTCGCCGGTGTCTCCTCTTTGGCCGCGTGAGCAAGGGAGTTCATCGATCCCTCACGCGGCACTGATGTGCAGGCAGGGCGTTGAAATGGCCCACGTTCTGGCGAAACGCGGTTACTCTCCAAGGTCTCATTGATCGCCGCACGAGGGATCGCGTCCGCACTCACGTCCTAGGTTGGCGTGGTAAATTCCCGCGCACGCCAGCCCTCGTGTTGGCTCAAACTCACCGCGAGTGATTCCGAGCGTTGCCCTCCTTCACCGAGACCTCTGCGGCAACGATCGCCGAAGCACGGCGACTTCGCCAAATCGCGAGGCGGCTTTGAGATTCAAATCGGGAGACCGCTCTAGGCGAGACTACGAGGCGAGCATATCGTCGCGATTCGTAGTAATGACCAACGATGCCCTCATCGTCAATCGAGGTCTCCGGCTGATGCGTGCGTACCGAAACCTACTGTGCCTATCCCTGTTGACCGTCATGTTGAGCGGGTGTGCTGGCATCTGGCACGAGTTGCAACCGCACCGGATGCGTCGCATCAATCGCGTCCCTGCTCCATCGTGGGATCCGGAGTTCTCGCAAACATCGACCTCAACCGAGTTGAAGTTTGTGCGGTACGAACAGTCAGTCACGCCGACTCGCCTCTCGGTGAATCACGCCCACGTTGTCGTGTCACGTGGCCAATCCGACTGAATCGTCGGACCTTTGTACTCCTCGTCACCGGTCGTTGGTCAGCGCCGGCGCGGTCGTATTACGTGAAGTGCGAGCTTGCGACCGCCGTATCTCAGTGGGTCACCGACAGGAGTCGTCTCCCAGTGAGTGAGGTTCTCACCGCTCATGCGCGTTTCACGGCGTGACCATTCCACAATCAGATCGACATCGTCTCGTTGGTTTTCTACGGACCGCAGTACTGGCGGACTGAGGCTGTTACCGAGTGTCGAATCGTTCGACATCCCGCCGTTCCACGACGCGACAACCTTAAACTGCGCCGTGGGCCAGCGACTGAGCAGTAAGAACCGCAGTGTGGCGGGAGCCGCTTCGTTGACTGTGACAAACGTGATCTGTCGGACTGCGGGGATGGCTCGCAACCGCTGCCGCAGTTCAACCAGTGCCGCATCATCCAGCGTGACTCGGGGGCGATCCCACAGTCCCGAAGTCAGGTGAACGAGGATGAATGCCATGACGAACAGATGCAGAAAGCGTCTCCAATTTCGTTCGCACCAACGGTGTGAGTTTCCCTGCCAATAATCGGCCACGACCGGAAGCAGGGCTGTGGCGATCAGGGCCACCGCACTCGCGCCGATGCCCGCAGTGGTGCGGTCAGTCCATCGCCAAGTCATCAGTCCCAATGTGATCGCGATCAAAAGTGCTTCCTGAAACGGCGCTGTCCGACGGTTTAAGACCGCCTCGATTCCCCAGCCGATGATCAAAACTGTCGGGATCAATAAGAAGGCCTCCCATACGTCACTCTGAACCGATTCGCGCGGACCGTAGGCCTCAAAGGTGACCCGAGCCAAAACGGCGGTCCACCACCACAAGCTGACAAATCGGTGGTGACTTTTTGCATGCGTCGCGCCAGAACGTGCGGCGTTGTGGCCAAGCTCCACCAGTCCCAACAGAAGCCAGCCGAGAATCAAGGCGTTGTCAGTCAACCAGCCTCGCTTCCCGTAACTGACGGTGATTGAGGACGGGGCCAACACGAGGCTTCCCAGCCACCACGAATTTCCAAACGGCACTCCATACTCGGACAGCATCATCAATACCCACCACGAACTGAATGAGAGGCCGGTCGCGATCAACAACAGTAGCGAAGCCGCACCGACTCCGATGCCGCTCGCTTGCTTGAGGACTGTGGCCAAGGAGACGGTCTTCGTGGGAGCGACCTCCATCGCCGAATAGCCTCCCCCCAGAAGTAAATAAAAGAAGAGTGGCAGCAGCACGGCAATCGAACAGGGACCAATCGCCAGGACGGACAATCCCCATGCCAATCCGCCGACCAGCAAACGAACCGACACGAGCGATCGAGCACTTTCAAGGTGGCTCACAAATCCCCACATCGTCAAGACGATTAACAACATTCCCAGTGCGGCTGGTGTCGTTTGTGTGACGAACTGAACTGTCAGAGGATGACAGGCGAGACAGACCACGACGATCAGTGAGTACATGCCGCCACCCAACCGCCTTGCCAAGCGATACGTCGCGCCGAGGCACAAGCACGTCGCCAATAGTGAGACGCCATGCCAACTGGCGGAGCGGTCCATTCCGAAAGTTCGCACCACGACTGCCGTCAACCAACTCATGAGTGGTGGTTGGAATGCGAGTGCCCGGCCAAAACCTGCTCGTCCAGGTTCCAGCCAACCGGCCAACTGCTGGGCCGTCGCGACATCAATTGCCCGCAGCCCCCAACGGGCGGACGTTTCGTCGAACTGAGACGCCAGTGGAATTGCCAGCGCAGGAAGCAGCGACAACACGATCACCAACGGAGCCAACACCGCCGTGCGGCTTGGCTCCGAGAAGAGCGGTGTGCGCTGATCTGCGGCCAACCGCAGCAATTGAGAATCGTCGAGAGGCGTCTCCATGGCTCTGCTCAGCTACCGCTCAAATGCGGGTGAGCAGTTGTCATCTCCCGCTGCGCACGCTTCCAACGGATGATGTCGTCGAGAATCTCGCCCAACTTCAGCGAGGGCTTTCGGCCGAGCGCCGCCGCCAGTTTCGAGACATCAGGCACGCGCCGCCGAACATCTTCAAAGTCGTCTCCATAAGCCTCGCGGTACGGCAGGTACTCGATCCGAATTTGAGGATCGACGCGGCGGATGATCTCCTCGGCCAGTCCGCGAATTGAGACCGGCTCGTCGCTGCCGATGTTGAAAACTGAGCCGTGAGCTGCCGGTGTCTCGACGAGTCCGATTACAGCGTCCACGACCTCGCGCACGTGACCAAAACAGCGAACTTGCTCGCCGTCGTCATAGACCACGATCGGCCCGCCGCTGAGTGCCTGATCCACGAACCTCGGGATCACCATGCCGTAGTGGCCGACTTGTCGCGGCCCGACCACGTTGAAGAATCGACCAATCGCGACCGGCAACTCGAACTTTCGGTGATAGGCCAGCGCCAAGAATTCGTCGATCGCTTTCGAGCATCCGTAGGCCCAACGCGGTCGAACCGTGGGACCGAAGTGCAGGTCGTCCTCTTCCGTCCATCGCTCCTTCGGATTCTTGCCGTAAACCTCACTGGTCGAAGCGAGGAACACGCGCTGCTTCCCTTGAGCGGCCAGTCTCAACAGCACTTCGGTCGGATAGATGTTGGTCTCGATCGTGCGCACGGGGTCGTCCGCCACGAGCTTAACCCCCACGGCCGCCGCCATGTGATAGATCACGTCGGTCCCCGTGATGACTTCCGCCAACAAGATCGGGTCTGTGATTGAACCAACGCGAATCGTCAGCCGCGCATGGCCCTCAAGGTGAGTCAGGTTCGCCGCGCGGCCCGTCGAAAGGTTGTCGAGTACGACAACTTCGTTCCCTAGTTCCAGCAGCCGTTCCGTGAGATGGCTACCGATGAAACCGGCACCCCCCGTGACCAGACAACGCGCCATT
>JAYTXB010000619.1:0-7200 GCA_043743205.1 Schlesneria sp. | reverse complement strand
CGGGAATGTTCGTTGGCTCGTGGCTCTCGGGAGTCGTCGGCCAAGCCTACACGCGCGACGCGACGCACTCTTGGCAGGAAATCTGGTTGATTCCCGCCGTGATGTCCGCCGTGCTGGTCCTCGTCTTCGCCGCGCTGTTCCACGAGCAGCGCGAGTCCCCGACAAGCGATCCGCAGTGATCGGTCCAAAATGCCGACCAAGAACGGGACTGCGATTTGTAGGATGGGCACTCTTGCCCGTCTGGCCTTCAGATCACTTTAGACCTCGCGCGGTCACGAATGAGGCCTTGGCGAGCCGCACGCCGTAAGGCTGCGGGTTCTTGATCGCCGCAGGAAACCCGCAGCCTTACGGCGTGCGGCTCGCCTAAAACACATCACTCGTGGCCGCGCGAGGTATAGCGTTCGCTCCAAAGTCGGACGGGCAAGAGTGCCCATCCTACGACGTTGTTTTTGGACAAGTTCTTAGGTCCACAGCGGTCGCTCACGGCAACTCATTCGTCCGACAGCTCGTTGCGGAAGATGCGTTCCATCACGGTGTAGCCAGCCCGTTCGAGGCCGAGCGTCACATACGCGGCTTGAGCACGCGCGTTGTGTTCTTCCACGTAGAGCCGCAGTCCAATCACATCGGGCGACGCATGAGCGAGGTCTTGCAGGTGAGCGAACAGGGCGCGAAAGACGCCGCGTTCGCGGTATTCGGCGAGCACGTAGACGCTTTGCAGCCACCAAATCTCACCGTTTCGCCAGTCACTCCACTCGGACGTGTGCATGATCTGGCCGATCACTCGTCCTCCAATCGTCGCGACAAAATAGTGGCCTCGTTGAGGATGCGACAAGAGCCGCCGAACTCCCTCCGCGATCGTGTCGGGGTCGAGCCGCTTCCCTTCTGTTTCGTCAGCCAGCCGCGTGTTGAAGTCCGCGATGATCGGCCAGTCGCTCAGTTCTGCCGGACGAATCTGGAGTTGACTGGCGATCGGCATCGAGGGGTCGTGCGACATGGTTCGGTTCCTGAGTGAACACGGTTTTTTTGGGTTCAGGTTGCGTGAGTGTGCGTGGGCAGTTTGTTCGCCGCATTGCCTCCGAAGCGTTGCAGTCGTTACGGCCCATCCCGTTTGACGGCGAGAGTCTGACGATTGCGCCGGGCCGTTACCATTCGGCAAAACTTGCCGTGTCAAAGTGGCGATATTGATCTGCGTGCGAAGACTCTCACGGGGAAGCAGCGTCGCTCCCACTGACAGAGACAGAGAATCACTTTTCTCCTTCGCTCGAAAAAAATCACCTCGACGTTCAGGACGTTCACTTCGGTCTCGGATGGCCTCGTTACCAAACTTCATCCCGCAGAGGGATTGGAAGGAGCTACTGTGTTCACGTCAGAAAGCAGCAAGTTGCATTCGATCGAAAATCAATTGGCCGATCAGCAAAAGCAATCATGGGCGATGCTGGTTGTCGGTGTGACGGTGGGGTTCGTGGGTCTCCACTTCCTCATGGCACGGCCGATGGCGCGTGAGATGGAACGGATACAACAAGACCTGACGCAGGTCCAGCAGCGGATGCAGGATTTGGTCGGTGCCCGCGATGAAGTTTGGGAAGCGAACAGCTTGCTCGCCAGCTTGAAGGCTCAGCAGGGACAGATCGAGGACGCGCGCACCGCGCTGCAGATGATTCGCGATCTGCGTGGCAACTTGGTCGCGGAAGGGGCTCGTCACGATGAGGCCGCGAAGTCGCTGGCTTTGGTCGCCGGACTGCAATCCAAACTCATCGAGCAACAGGCCGTGACGGAAGTTGCCGATGCCGCCTTCGACAAGATGCAGGCTGTCGAGACGCGATTGGTGGCTCAACGTGATACGAACGAGTCGGCTGCCAAGACGCTCGACGCCATCGTCGCGATCAAGGAGACCGTCCGTTCGCAATCGAGCGATGTCGAGCAGGCTCAAGCCGCGCTGAACCAGTTCGTGGTTCTCGGGCAAGACCTTCGTGGTCAGAACGATGGCCTCGCCAAGGCGTCGGATAGCTTGAAGGGACTAACTGAGTTGAAATCCGGTTTGACGAAGGCCGCCGAGAACTTGGATGTCGCACAGACGGTCTCCGACAAGTTGGTCGCGTTGGAAGAGCGTCTCGTGGAAGGTGGTCAACGTGTGGAAGTCGCGACCGAACGAGCCACGAATCTCATCGCTCTCAACACGCAATTGAATGGCAAGAGTGTGGACTTGGCGTCGTCACAAGAGACGCTCGACGGGATGCTCAAGTTGCAGGACACGCTGGCCCACAAGACAAGCTCGGTCGCCGATGCAGTGCAAACTCTCGAACTGCTCGGCGGTTTCCAAGAAGAGTTCGTCTCACAGATTCAGGTCTTGAGTGACATGCGTCGCAGCCTGATCGAGATCGGCATGATGGAGACGACCGTCTCACGAGTCGCACGGATGATGAAGCCGCTCGTCGAACTCGGCAACCTGCGACGACTCAGTGACGATGAGATGCGTCAAGCCGCCCGCTCGATTCTCGACGGTCGCACGGCGACTCGCGTCTCGAAGAACACTGTCGAGTCCCGTCCGCAGCCGATTAGCTCGGCCACGGCCAAACTGACCAACGACAGTGGCACTGGCTCACCGAGCGAAACGGGACTCGTCCCGCTCCCCACCGACGAAGAGTGACCGACGACGGGAAGGTGATCGTCGTCAGTCGATCACCCACCGTTCCGGCATCAGCCAATCCAAACCAACAGCCCGAGAGACCTTTTCTCTCGGGCTGTTGGTTTTATCGTTTCGGTAGACGGCATTCTCGTTGAGGCGATCGTCTCCGGCATCGAATCAACGCACCAAATAATTCTTTCCACGCAGTTTCACGAGCAGTTGTTCGTCGGCGCGCTGTTGGCTGAGCATCTGGTTTTCAGCCACCGTGTTGGCGGTGATGAGTGCGAAGTACGGCTCGGTGAACCGGTCGATGACCTCGATGTTGGCCTTGTCTTTTTCGAGGTCGAGGCTGGCGGTTTCGGGGGTGACGACGATCATTTGTTCGGCCTTGTCGGCGGAACGGTTTGGGTCTATGGGGCCAGAGGCGACTCCGGATATCTTCGACTCCCTGCTCTTGCGAGCGTAGACCGCTTGATTCCCGTACTGCCTCACCGAATCCGCCGCGACTTCCTTGTCGGTCTTCGCATCGCGGAAGCTATTCGCCGCGATGCCGCCACCAAATCCGCCACTGCCGCCCGGTCCCGCCGCTGCCGCAGGCAGAGCCTTCGCGGTTGAGGCCGCGTTCTGGGCGTTCTGGAAGCCACCCTTTGAAAATCGTTGGGCGACGCCGCTCACGCCGGACGATTCACTGAGCGCGCTCAGGTCTCGTCGCGTCTGTTCGATCCCACGTGCGTCAGCCAGTGGTCGTATGGTCTCGTCGGCGAGGAAGCTCGTGTACGGAGTGAGGATGCCGTGCTTGGTGGAAAGCTCGACCAGTTCCTTCACCAGTTCGTCGTTCTTGCCGGACAGATCGAGCTGGTCGATGATCTCACCGATGCGGCGCATGGCCCACAGTTTTTCGACGAAGGCGTAACTTTCATCGCCACTCTTGTCGATTAGGTTCGCACCGAAGTCGAACTTCTGTTCGGCTCCACTGACGTGGCCTTTGATGACAACCTTCGCCGCGCCCGACTTCTTGTAGCGACCGACGACAACGAGCTGCTGGCCTTCAAACAGGTCGAAGTTGCTCTTCGGATAGACGCGATTCACTGGCGGGCCGTCTTCCGTTTTGAGACCGTCCAACTCGAAGTTCACCGCGACATCCGTCAACACCGGCGCGCTGATGTTGGCGAAGACCGTGCTGACGTGCGCTTCGATGTCTTCGTCGGGACGTACGTATTCTGAAAGGCCGAAGCCGTCGCGCGCGATGCGGTCGAGGAGCCGACTGTTCACGTCATAGCCGACGCCGAACGAAAGGACTCGCGCCCGGACCTTGTTCGCCTCCTTGGCTCCCGCCGCGATCTGGACTTCGTTGGTGACGCCGATCGTGGGGAGGCCGTCGGTCAGGAAGAGGACGTAGTTCGGGCGGCTGCTGTCCTTCAGTTGAGCCAGCGCGGTCGTGAGTGCTCCGTGAATGTTCGTCCCGCCGCCGGGATAGAGACCCTCGACGTAGCCGAGCGCCGCCTTGCGCGTCTCATCGTTGTAGCGTTCCAGTTCAGGCTTGAACGATTCGACGTTGCCGTCATACGCGACGATGTTGAACAGGTCTCCCTCACGCAGGTTGTTCAGCACGAACTTGAGGGCCGACTTGGCCTGCTCGATCTTCTTGCCGCTCATGCTGCCCGAGCGATCGACGACGAACATGACCGTCTTCTTGGGCCGCTCGGCATCGGCCGCTTTCACTTGCGGACTGGCAAGCAACAGGAAGTAACCGTCCTCGCCGTCCTTGGGTTTGTAGCTGATGACGCTCGCGCCGACCGCCCCTTTGTCCACGTCGAACATCAGCCGGAAGTCGCTCGTCGGAACCTCGTTCGTGCGCGAGTACGTGATGAGTGCGTGCTTCGCGTCGGAGCGTTTGATATCGACCGTGTGGGTCGGTGAGTAGACATTCTTGATGTCGATTCCCGATTCAATCGCGATCTGGAACTCGACCTTCTCGACAGCGTGCGACGTGTACTTGGCGGTACTCAGCGGGAAGAGGAAGTCGGTCAGCCCGCGATCCTTTCGCAGCAGTTGGTTGTAGTTCAGCACGACCTTCCGTTCGGCACCGGGCGGCACCGGGAAGACGCTCGTCTGAAAGAGGCCGCTCCCCATCCATTCAAGCAGCGCCGGGTCTTTGTTCGACCGGACGATTGCCTCGTACACCGAGCGAGCCTCTTTCGCGGGCATCAGCTTGCCGGGAAACTCTTTCCCATCGACAAGCAGCGTTAGCTTGTCGATCGCCCCGTCATAAGGAAGCGGGAAGAGGAACTGCACCTCCATCTGCTGGCTACCGGTATTAACAAACGACTGCGACACCTGCACGCGCGCCACCTGATCGACGAGCTTCGCGTGAACCGCCAACTCCTTGATCTTGTACGAGACCGCAGGTTGCGGCAGTCGAACCGAATGATGTGGCATTGGGCGCGGCAACGGTCCCGGATGGTTCGTGAAAATGAGGACACCCTGCGCCGAAGCGACTCCGTTCGTCAGACCAACCAGCATCCCCAGCACCAGACTCAGCAAGCGTTTCATCGCAGCCTCCCATCGTGTCCAAATTGACGATCCAACCGCAGTTAGCTCGTTCGACGAACCCCGTTGCAGAAAAGTTCCCGAGCAGGCAGACTCGGCCTGAACTAAGGTGAGCCTGTCTAACCTTCACGCGGTGAGAATTGACACTGCGAGTCACACAGGTTGCCGCATCGTCTACTGTAGTCTTGTTGCTCCGCCGACAAGATATCCCATCGGCGGAGCGCCGGGACTACAGTAAACGCATCCGTCACTTTCGGCCGCGTGAGGTATTGCGAGGGCCACTTTGATCCAAGCTGAAACGATTGGAAGTTGAACTACTGAGGAGCAAGCCGATGGGTCTTCCCGCGCGAGTCCAAAAGTTTACGCCCGCCGAGTATCTAGAATTGGAGAGAAAGGCCGATTACCGCAGCGAGTACTTCAACGGCGAAATCTTCGCGATGGCCGGCGGCACGCCGCGACATAGCTTGCTGCAAACAAATTTGACGGGAGAGTTGCGGCAGCCCCTCAAGAAAAAACCTTGCACCGTATACAACAACGACCTCCGAATTCTCATCGATCAGACCGGTCTTTACGCTTACCCCGATGCGAGCATTGTGTGTGGTGAGTTGGAATTCGCCGACGGTCACAAAGACATGATCGTGAACCCGACCGTCTTGTTTGAGGTCCTCTCGGACAGCAGCGAAGCGTATGACCGGGGTGCTAAGTTCGCTCACTACCGCAAGCTGGAATCCTTGCGCGAGTACGTGCTGGTCTCGCAGAAGGAAGCTCTGGTCGAGCGGTTTCAGCGGAACGCTGACAACACGTGGACGCTGACCGAATCGCGAGGACTTGAGGCCACGTTGACGGTCGCCTCGATCAGCGTCACCGTCCCGCTCTCCGAGATTTACGACAAAGTCGATTTCACACAAACTGAGGTTTTTGGCAGTTGATGTTGTTCGTTCGTCGGTCTGGTTCGCTCACCAACAGGAGGTCACTGCGCGATGTCGTTTCCGCTTGCTTCTCTCAGCCGTCGCGATTTTTTAGCGGCCTCTTCGATGGGACTCGCGGGTGTCACCGCGATGAACATGGCCACGACAGCCGTCGCGCAGGAGCAGGCCGTTCGTACCACCGTGGCATCAGGCAAACAGCCGCGTGTGGCCGCGATCAATTCGATCTATCGACTTCGTTCGCACGCGTATCACATCGCCGGACGGTTCATTCACGGCTACACGCGGAACGGGTTTCATCACCAACCCCCGTTTGAGTTGGTGCGCATGTGGAATCACCAGCAGCCCAAGGACGATCTCGGGCCGAGTGTCTGTCAAACGCATGACATTGAGCTGGCCAAGTCGATCCCCGAGACGTTGTGTGGAAAGAACGGCAAAACGGGACTCGATGTCGATGCCGTCTTGCTCATCATCGAACACGGCGACTATCCGGTAAACGAGCGTGGCCAAGTTCTCTATCCGCGCGCCGAGTTCTTCGAGCAAATCGTCGAAGTCTTCCAAGCGTCCGGTCGCAGTGTGCCAGTCTTTGTCGATAAGCATCTCTCCTACGATCATCAACTCGCCGCGAAGATGGTCGCGACGGCGCAAGAGCTAAAGTTCGGACTGATGGCCGGGTCATCGCTCCCCGTGACATGGCGTCGGCCGGAGATCGAACCGACGGTCGGTACGCCCTTCAAGGAAGCGGTCGTTACGTTCGGCTTCGATCGCGGTTCAGTCGAAATTTATCTATTTCATGCTCTCGAAGTGTTGCAGTCGATGCTGGAGCGACGACCCGGCGGCGAGACCGGTGTGAAGTCGGTCGAGTTCCTCGAAGGGGATGCAGTTTGGAAGGCGGGTGACGACGGCCGTTGGTCGTGGCGACTGATGAACGCGGCTCTGTCGCGTTGTGCCAGCACGAACGTTGGCCCCGTTCGTGAGAACGTTCTCAAGCCGCAAGCTGTGCTGGTCGAGTACCTTGATGGAACGCGCGGAGCCGCACTGAACTTGATCGAGCAAACGTCCGAGTTCGCCTTCGCCGCTCACATCGAAGGTCGAACC
>JAYTXB010000618.1:0-13536 GCA_043743205.1 Schlesneria sp. | reverse complement strand
GACACTCAAACGCAACTTGCCCATCGGCCCCTCGGAAACGTCACCAATGTGACATTTCTATCTTGGACACGATGTGACATCTCTAAATTGGTCTGACACTGGGTTCGGCGAGTCTTGTTTCTCGCCGATCGCAACGCGCTGTTGATTCAGGCGCGGCGGGCCTTCACCAAGCATCTGCCGCATACCGCGTCGGTCGATCTGACGCAGGAACGCGAACAGGACGACAGCCGGATCGTGTTCTCAACCTACGCCACGATGATGAACAGCATCGACGATGAACGACGCGACGGCATCAGCCGGTTCGGCGTCGGTCATTTCGATCTGCTGGTCGTCGATGAGGCGCATCGGAGTGTCTACCAGAGATACAAGTCGATTTTTGAATACTTTGACTCACTGCTGCTCGGCCTGACGGCCACGCCGTGGTCCGAGGTTGACCGCGACACCTATGCACTGTTTGGTTTGGAGCAAGGCGTTCCCACGTCTGCCTACGAGTTGGATCAGGCTGTTACCGACAAGTATCTGGTTCCGTACAAGTCGATTAAAGTGCCCACGAAGTTCAGCCGGAAGGGCATCAAGTATGCCGACCTCAGTGAAGAAGAAAAGAAGGAATACGAAGAGAAGTTTTTCGACGAAGAGACCGGACAGCTTCCCAAGGAAATCGATGCCCACGCCCTGAACCTCTGGCTGTTCAACGAAAACACGGTCGATCTGCTGCTGAGCTACCTGATGGAAAATGGGCAGAAGGTTGAAGGTGGCGACAAGCTCGGCAAGACGATCATCTTCGCGGCGAATCAGAATCATGCCGAGTTCATTGTGAAGCGGTTCAACGCGAAGTTTCCAGAGTATGCGGGAAAGTTCTGCCAGGTGATTCACAACAAGGTGAAGTCGCCGCAGACATTGATCGACGAGTTTTCTACCGCGAACAAAATGCCACAAATCGCAGTCAGCGTGGACATGCTGGATACCGGCATCGACATTCCGGAGTGCGTGAACCTCGTGTTCTTCAAACGAGTCCGCTCGAAGGCCAAGTTCTGGCAAATGATCGGACGTGGTACTCGGTTGTGCCCCGACCTCTTCGGACCCGGCTACGACAAGCAGTTCTTCTCCATCTTCGATTTCTGCGACAACTTTGAATTCTTCGGCGAGAATCCCGAAGGCATCGTGGCCCACGTGCAAGAGAGTCTGAGGACGAGGATTTTCCGCCGCCGCTTGTCGCTGTCTCAACTGCTGCAAGATCATCCGAAGGCGGATGAGTCGTTTGAAGTACATCGCAGCGACATCGCAGACATCCTTCACCGGAACGTCAGCCAGATGAACGTCGATACCTTCGTCGTCCGGCCGCATCGTCGCTATGTCGAGAAATACAGCCAGCGCGAAGCGTGGAACTCCCTGAGCCTCAGCGATGCACTGGATCTCCACACGCATCTCGCCGCACTTTCGACGGATGACGAAGGGGACGAATACGCACGTCGCTTCGACCTGCTGATGCTCAATCTGCAACTCAACACTCTTCAGGAATCGCCCTCAGCGAACCGTTGGCGGTCGGTGGTCAGCGACCTCGCGTTACAACTGGAAGAGAAGGAAGCCATTCCTGCCGTGAAGCAGCACATGGCATTGCTTCAAGCGATCCAGACCGATGAATTTTGGGAAGGCGTCACGCTGGCGATTCTGGAAGATGCGCGGCGAAAGCTGCGAGAACTGATGAACTTTCTGGACAAGGAGGGTAAGCGGGAGATCGTTGAAACCACATTTGACGACGAGTTAGAAGATGTAACGACGGGCGATGGGCCACGCTCTGGCGAGAACGACCGGGAGAATTACTGGAAGAAAGTTGAGCGGTTCGTTCGCGAGCACGAAGATCACCCGACGATCAAACGCCTGAAACTCAATCAGCCCATCACACCCTTGGACATCGAAGCCCTAGAAGGAATTCTGTTCTCAGCGGATGGCCCCGGAAGTCGCGAGGACTTTATGGAGACATACGGCACGGACCAGCCGCTCGGCAAACTCGTCCGCGAAATTGTGGGGCTGGATGCCAGGGCTGCGAAGGAAGCCTTCGCTGCGTTTTTGAATCTTGGAACCCTCACTGCCGATCAGATGACCTTCATCAACCTCATCATCGACCGTCTGATCCACAACGGAACAATGGACCCGAACGAACTCTTCGATTCTCCGTTCAAAGATATTCACGAACAGAGCGTTCTTGGCGTCCTACCTCACCTAGCTCAAGACATCTTGCGGACGATCAAAGCCATCAACGAAAACGCGATGGTGGCGTGATGGGTGACGCCATGCTCGCGGATTCTTCTCTACGGTTGTGAGGTGCTGTTCGATTGAACGGCACATGTCAAGCTGGCTGTTCTCGCGTGGACAGGGAGCCCAAAATGGATGAGCAGCCAAGTCATGGATTGTTCTTTCGCGGAGTGGATCAGACTCGCGTTCGAAGAGTGGGAAAACGGGCATTCCTACGGCCACCTGCTTCTCTACGCCGAGGTAGCTGGTCTTGTGTCGCGTCGGCGTGTACAGCCAGACCTCAGAGGAGCGGTCCAAGTCACAGTGACGCATGATGACGACTTCACCCGGGCGCATGCCGGTGAGTCGCTGCAACTGGATCATCGCGGCCACTTGTGAGGAAACAAACGGCATCAGGGCTGCGACGTGAGCGTCAGGCACGGGCTTGACCGGCCCACTTTCACGAGCCGCACTCCGTCCCTGACGTAACCCCTCGACCGAACGCAGCCCCTCGAATACCGATGGAGGGATGAGTTCTTCGCTAACAGCCCACTTGAACGCGCGCTTGATCCGGCCGATCCGTTTGTTGATCTCGGTGCGGCACAGTTTCTGAGTTTCAATCATGTAATGGCGGATCGCCTTCAATGCGAGCGGGCCAAACTCCGCTGCCGGGGGCAATCCGTACAGATTCTTCACGGGGGAAATTGCATGGCCCAGGTTGACCACTTCCTTGGAGACCTCTCCGTCCTGTGCGTAGAACTCACCGGCATGTTGCAGGTACGCAAGCAGGAGTTCATTCACTGAGAGTGGGCGGCTTTGGTTGGAAGCCGGTACTGGAAGAACCCGCCGACCATTGGCCAGCCATTCGGCGATCGCTCGGTCATACCGTTCACGAGACTGTGCCGAGTTGAATTCACCCAGGTAAATGTCGTGTCCCTGGATACGGACCACAGCCAGATTCTTGGGTTTGAAATGGCGGTACTGTGGGACACTGCCAACGCGTTTTGTGGACATGAGCAACCTCTTTGTTCGCGACAAGTAGTACCGGTACTACTTGAAATCGAACTTTGAAGCCGCTCTGTCCAACACAGACAGGTACGCAACTAATCCGTTCGGAAGGACTTATGGAATTGCACCCGGGAGGGCTCGAACCTCCAACCCTCGGTTCCGAAGACCGATGCTCTATCCAATTGAGCTACGGATGCGACACAAACAATATCTCGACACTGTGACCTGCACATCACGACTTCCGCTGATTCAACAACAGAAGATTTGAACCCAAATTCGCGACTGCGTACTGGGCCAGCAGCAATTGTGGGCCACAGTCTACACGGATGCCTGATGGCGGCAAGCCTGACGTTCAACAAGTCGATTTGCTGAGTGCATTGTGTACGTTCTTTACCATACCTTTCGTGTGTTTACTGCTTGAAAACACAATTGCCCGGTCAATATTTTTCCCTCGCTAGTCCTTAGCCTAATGCTCTGCGCAGACGTTCGCGGTGGTAGGCTAGGCGTTCATCAGGGGACATCTTGGCGAAGTCAGGCTTATCGTTACTGACCGGTTTGCTGGACGTTGATGGCCTGTTCAACTTGGCGGATTGTTGTGCTTCAGTTATCGAAGCCTCAGTTGTGATAGGGGCGGGGATGCTGATTGTCGTGCTGCTACCTCCGTAGCTCATCACGTTGGTTTGCAGTGTCAGATCTTGATCGAGCGGTCGGTGTGGTGTGACGCCCAGTTTGGCGAGAACGCTGTGATAGGCACGGACAGCCTCTGCGGGTTCGATCACGCCATCTGCGATGAGTCGGAGGAACTCGATGAACGCGAGTTGGTTCTCGGCGCTGTTGATTTTGCGGCCGAACAACGCCGCACGGCCGCCGTATTTCTTGGACTGATGCAGCAATTGAAAGGCATCGAGCGTCGTACCCGCTGCGCCGCCGAGAACTCCCACGACGAGGTGTGGGTCGTACTGAACTAATTCCTCCATCGCTTGCGGGCCGTGGTAGACGATCTTTAGGAACACAGGTCGCCCCGCCTGAGGGACACCGGCCAGTGTTCGTGCGATCAGATCGTTGATGAACCCCGGTAGGGTGTCAGGTGCGACGACGTTGGCCACGTTGGGATCGAACACTTCGAGGAAGTGTCGGAAACCAACACGCTCGGCTTCCTCGCGAAACTCCTTGTAGCGTTGCAGCGTTTCCAAGTCGCGTGTTTGGTCGTTAAGGAATGTCACCGAGTACAGGCCGAGATTCGAGCCGAGTATTCGTTCCTCCGGAGCACAGTCGAGGTGGCCGCACTGCATGTGGTCGAGATGCGCCGTGCGAAACGGACGGGCGGGTTCGGCGTGAATCTTGCCACCGCGCGGAAGATGAACATCGCTGGCATCGTTGGCTCGAGCGGCCGGAGTGATACGCGAGTTCTCGAACAAGCGTTCTCGTACGGCGAGTTGGTCACTTGTACTGGCCGACATCAGCACGATATCGACCACACCTTGTTCGATGACCTGTCGAACCTGATTGCGATATTCAGCGAGCGTTTTGAACCGAACCTCGCCGGAGTGCTGCTCGGGAGATGCGCCCACCGCACGTGTCGCACGGACTGATAACGCGGTCGTCGCCCCCGGTGCGGCCATGCCGAATGCCATATCCGCGTCCTTGGCATCCGCAATAATGAACTCCTGCGAGCCAGATGGATCGTCGTGAATCGAACGGAGCTTTTCGTCGAGTGATTTTGTGGTGGGCATGAGTGAGAACTTCATTGGGAAGATGTCAGGCGGTTAAACGACGGAATCAAGCAACCTCAATTTGATGAACCACGAATGGGTCGAGTTCATGGCTTGATCGGCTTGCGCAGACGTTGTGGTGAGTCGGGAACTTGTTCAATTAGTTCGTTCGGTTGGCCAGCTCGTTTTTTGAGCGTGAAGGCGTCGTAGAGTTGGCTGGTCGCCGTGCGAGCTACGTACCGGAGTTCGTCGCCGTCGATGGTGATGACTTGAAAGAGTTGTGTGTCTTCGGCAACGCGTTGGAACTCGACTCGTACAGGTCGGCCGAGGTCATACATCTTCGGGCCACTGATGGAGACGACATAGACCGTCCCCGCGACACGACGAGCAGAGGCGACTGTCGGGGCGAGTTGCTCGGCATTCGCATTGTCTCCGTCGCTCTTCTTCTCTGTATTGCTCGGCTCAGACGCAGCGATCGATGCCGCCGTCGTTAGTCCCGAGCGGGCGTAGGTGTGGTCATGCCCTTGCAGTACGAGATCGACGTGGTGCTTGTCGATCAGGGGCTGCCACGCAGTGCGCAGTTTCACATTGTCACGGGACTTGGCGGACGAGTAGATCGGATGATGAAACGTGAGGATGCACCAACGGCCGGGGTTCTCCGCCAGTACTTTGTCGAGCCACACGGCCTGCTCAGCATGCTTTTCATTCGAGTTGAGCGAGACGATACGCACCCCTTGATAATCGAGAAAATAGGCGGTCTCTTCGAGTCCCGGTGGGCCGTGTTCGGGGAGCGCAAACTGCGGTCGCCAGTGGTGGCTGAGCGTCGGTTTCACGTTCACATTGAACGGCAACGTGGCATCGGGAGGCAATGTCTCAATTCCGATGTTCACATACTCGTGGTTACCGGGAGTTGGGACGCTGGGAATCATGCCGTTCAGCCAGCCCCCCGCTTGAAACCACTCGCCCCAGTGTGCGTCGTTGTTGGCGTGGTTGATGAGGTCTCCCGCATGAAGCAGGAAGCGGGCGTTGGGCGCGTTGACGAACGATTCACGAATGACTCGCGACCACAGCGACTTCACCTCGTTCTGAGCATCACCGAAGTAAACAAACGAAAAGGGTTCGGTCTGATCGCTGGCGGTGGTGAACTGAAACCATTCGCTCCAATTGGCTCCGTCTCCCACGCGATAGGCGTATTTGGTGCGAGGCGATAGAGCGGCAAACTCGACCGAATGATAGTGAGCGAGCGACAGGTTGCTGTGCAGCGGCGTCGTCTTGGCCTTGAGTTGTCGGGCACGTTTCACAAAAGAGGCGTTTTCGTCTGCTACCGCCACTTCCGCGAGGCCCACTCCGACCGATGCCTCCGTGCGCCATGTGACCGCTTGTGAACGAGCGGGATCGCCAGTCCAAGTCAGCACGATTCGGTCGGGCTGTTTTGAGGGACGATGAAGGTCTACATCGAGTTGCGGCTTCATCACGGCGATGGGTTGCTCATTGATGGCGGGTTGCGAGACTTCGATCCCACTGCTGGTCGCTCCGCATCCCGTGAGAAGCATTAGAAGCAGGCCACTTCCCACAAACTCAACTGGTCCCGTAATGGCCATTCGCCTCTGCTCCTGCAAAATCACGTCTCAAGGCAGTTGTGACAAACCGCACCTTTCGACACAAGACGCTGCGCGACGCGTGGGTCTGAAGCAGGCGACTAGCACCGTCGTCGCGTGTCGTTCCACTGAATTGCAACGTCCCACCTATTGACTTCAGAATTTGGCTGCAATGCTGTTCGACTGGCAGGGCGTTGCCAACACGACGAAAATGGCGACGACACGACCATGCGAGATGAATTCCATCGGCAGAGACCGTACCGGCAGTCGAGGCTGATGTCGATCCGAACGATCTTGTGCGTGAGACGGCAGCAACTCCTTGACCCGTCTGTTTCGAGACTCTTATCATCCGCCGCAAGTAGACTTTGAAGTCTCAGGGCCTGTGCGCCCTCTGCTTCGGATTACGAGATTAAGACTGCACGCGCTAAACCCTCACATTGCGGGTTAGCTCGGTCATGCTGATTGTGCGAGTCCTCGGGGCCGCTGGCGACTCGGAGAGATGGAATCTTCGGCGGGCAATGAAGTTGTTGAGGGTCGCCAGCAGCGAATGACCTGTCGCTGAGGACGGCCTTGGGTCGATATGAGCTTCGGAAGTTTCGGGTCTCGGGATGTCGAGGGCCTTGCAATGCATATGTTGGGAAAAGTTGGCGTGTGGTTAGTGGTGCTGGCTGCGTGCGCCGCGACACTGCTCACGTCTAAGCTGATACAGGTCCGCAACGGTTGGACCAAAAAGGCCTTCGTCGCGAAGGAGGAGTATCGTGCGCTCGTGCCAAAATTGGCCGAGTTGCAGGAGCAGCTCGATGTGCACGAAGGGAATCGTTTCCGCGCGTTGGAACTGTGGGGCAACTCTTCGCCGCCAGTCCAAACGACTGTGCAAGCTCAAGGGGCGCTGGTCGTGGACCTCGGCACGGACAGTGGGATCACAGAGAAAAAAGTCATCTATGGCTTTGAAGTACTCCCCGATGAAAGCGTGGTCTATCGCGGAGACTTCACCGTCGCGACCGCACGCAATGTTCAATCGCAATTGACGCCGAACTGGAAAGTCCGCGCACAGGACGGTGCGACTTGGCAAAGCTCGAAGTGGCGCTGGCGGAACCAACTGCCATCGGCCTATCAACAAAACTTCGACAAGCAGATCCTGTTGATCGCTCAACGCGAAGACGATCTCGCCGTGTGGCGTCGCTCGCAGGAAGTGCAGACGAAATTGGTGGCTCAGTCAGAGGAGCAACTCAAACTGCGTGAAGCCGAATTGGTGGGCGGCGAACAACTCTCGAAGAACGCGGCGGACGCTGTAGAGCATCGCGAAGGTTTAGTCGCGGCCGTCGAGCAGGTAGAAGAATCCCGCAATCAAATTCTGACCAAGGTGGACGATCTACGTCGTCGATTGCGAGCCGTGCAAGGTGATGTCGATCGTTTGAAGGCATTGAATTTGGAGTTGGCTGACAAGCTGCCACAGCCGGAAAAAGTTCAGGCTGCGAACCAGTAGATCAGACTGCTGGGGTGAGTCTCTCTGATACCGACCAACCTGAAGTATTAGTTGACAAGTTGGCTATTTTTTTGAGTCGTAAGGCGACGGGAGCAGGTCGCCTCGCGACTCAGGAAAACAGCCAATGCCGAAAAGCATAAACGTGGGAGTAGTTCGATAGAACTCCTCGCTCACGCTTCAGGTTGGACAATCACTTCCGCCGTGCGACACCGAGCAACTCCTCGCCGCGCGGCGGTCGCATTTCCGGTGCGAGCGCAAGGACCAAGCAATGGGCTTTGAAGACCGAGACTACTTCCAAGAAGACCGCTCTCAGACCCCGAAATGGGCGCACGACGTACCGACCACGCGGTGGCTGATGATTGTCACGGTGGTCATGTTCCTGTTTCAAACCGTGCTGACTCGCGAAGCGGACATGGATGCGGTCATCAAGTTTGGCACCCGCCGTATCTCGCTGATCGACGAGTGGTTCATGCTCGACGCTCACGCGGCACTCGGTGGCCAAATCTGGCGTGTGCTGACCTACACCTTCTGCCACGACCGTCAGTCGCCGTTCACGCTCGTGTTCAACGTGCTGGGACTTTGGTTTCTCGGATCACGGCTGGAGCGGATGTATGGGCCGCGTGAGATGCTCCTTTTCTATCTCGGTGCTGCGCTCTCGGCAGGGGTCCTCTTTACGGCGTGCGGGGCTTCCATCCCATTGCCATCCCCTTTGGAGAGTGCCACACCCGCCGTTCTCGCGCTGTTCACGTTGTACGCGATGCACTTTCCGCGTGAAGAAGTTTTGTTTGCGTGGATCATCCCCGTGGAGATTTGGGTGCTACTCCTCATTTATGCGGGGTTGGATATCTACACGCTGATGATGGCTGCCCAGGGCGACATCGGTTTGCCAGTGGCGGCGTACACTGCATCGCATCTGTGTGGACTGGCCTTCGGCTATTGCTATCGCCATTTCGACTGGCACCTCTCCGGCCTGTGGGAGCGGGTCGATCCGTCTCGCTGGCGCAAGGCTTGGCGGCGCGGTACCGCTCAACGCAAGCTACGAGTTTTCAATCCGGCGTCCGATGTCGATGACCTCGATGGCAAGGTTGATACGATCTTGGCGAAGATTCATGAACAAGGGTCTGACAGCCTCACCGACGCCGAGCGTGCGATCCTGACTCGCGCCAGTGAGAAACTGAAGAACCGGCCTCGCGTTTGAGGCCGGTCACGGTCGCGACTCTTCGCTTCGTTCGGACACAATCGAGACGTTTCCATGTTTAGCCCCAATGCCAACGGCGTGGGAGTAAATGCGGGCCAACCTCAGATCGCATGCACGCCGTTGGCGTGGCGGCTAAACGTCTCACATTGGCCCGCGCGGGGTATGACTCCGCTCACTCAATCCCGGCTGGAGTGGCGAACTGGACGGGACTGGTCACGAACGTGTCGTGTGCTTCCTGGCTACCGAACAGATACAGGCGTCCTTTGAACCAAGCCGCGAAGTCGAGCGACCCCTCCACGACATCCTTGTCTCGAGTCAGAGCGACCACGTCGGCACCATAGGCGGCGGGTGCGTATCTCGATGGATCTTCGACGAACTTGGACATTGCTTCGGCGCTGGCGAAGTGGAATTTCTGACCGCGATGCGTCGCATGGTGATCGGACTTGGCATCAACCAATTCGCGTTCATCGTGCAGGGTGACCGGGCAGAAGCCTTTAAGCCCTTTCATGCCGCCTCGCTCACGAATTTTCGCGATTTTCTCGCGCGTCGCCGCGTCTTCGATCCCATCTAATAACGGTGGACTAAGCGACGGGGCATCGGCTGAAGTCGGTTCTTGCGAAGGTGGTACCAGTTTCGTTGTGGACTGTTCCTCAACCGATTCTGTTCCGAGAGGTGGGAGGATGCCGAGCTTTCTCAACTCTTCCGCAAACGGATCTTCGGTCGCTGCCGTTCCGCTGGACATTCCCTTGGCTGATGTGGCTGTCGCCCCCTTCGAGTCAGCGTGCTTGTGCTCGTTCGATTTCTGGGAGTCCTCTTCATCAAACGTCAGTCCGGTGAACGGGTCGGCGCTGGTGGTGCCGTCCGCCTCCGCCTCAGACATCTCTGTAAAAGGGTTGTCAGCATCATTGCCTGTCAACGCCATCGTTGGCTTCGATTCTGGCAGTTCAATGACCAGCGGCGGGAGTTCGGTCGAGGTCGATCCGATCTGAGACAACAGTGGTGGCAACGAGGCTGAGCCACTTGAGAGTGCGGGCAAGTTCGGAGCAAACTCAGGACTCTCCGCGAGTGGTGAAGGTGGAACATCGCTCGCATCCCTCCGTGGAGACGTGCCAGTCAGTGTGGGGGAGACTCGGCCCGGCAACAGTTCCGGCTGAAAATTCAAAGCGGGGCCGCTCGCAGGCGTGGCCATCCCTTGGTTCACGGGAGTCAGCGAATAGGCGGACGGAGCGGGAACCGTCTCAGTGCGGACTTGGGCGGGAGCGTACTCAGGCAGGCGATTTTGCGGCCGCGCGTTTGGCGGTAGAGGTGCGACGCTCGGATGATAGGTCGGTGGCGCGGCAGTGGTCTTGGTGTCTTTGCCTCCCGGAATTAGCTTCTTGAAGAAGCCTGTCACGGGGTTCTTGCTCGGTGGCGCAACCGGTGCGACGCTCGGAGACATCGCCCCCGACTGCTTACCGTTGGGCACCAACTGATTTGTCGTTCCAGTCTTGGTATGCGGAGCCTGCATCCGTGGCAGACCCGTGTTGGCGGGCGCGGACTGTTGAGCCGGAACGCCGGGACGAGTCGTTCCGGGAACTTCAGGAGAAGTCCCTCCGTTCGCCACGGGTTGCATCGTCTGCAACTCGGGCATCTCACGTCCGTCTTTTTCGTAGAGCAGCTCAAGCTGCTTCATGACTTCGGTCTTCTCACCGCGACCGTTGGCCGCCAACTCCTGAGAGTCCGAAACAGTTTGAATCTGGGACGAATTGGCTTCAGGAACCGCCAGCAATCGTGGCGGCTCAGCGACAACCGCCGCCGCAGGCTTAGTGGTCGACCTCTTTTGAAAAGGCACGACCGACAGTTTCCCTTCGCCGAATGCCAGCGGCTCTGTTCCGAACAGCCCCAGCGCCGTGGGCACGCCAATGGCAGCCCCCATCATCCACATTCTGAAGTGATCGTGGCTTCGCTGTTTCATCGCATACTCTCCCGTGGTGACGTGTTGTCACGCCCGATCCCGCAGTGACTGCACCCGACGATTGCGGCCAATCTTGCCGCTTCGCATGGTGCTCTAGTTGTTGGAAGCGGAGGTCTCGCTCGCGGGACTCGTCCAAGACATCCCACAACGACGTGACCCGTGCGGGTATCTCATCGTCGCAACGGTTGTTCAATGTGTGACGGTTCTGACGGCTGTGCGACAGAATCTGATTGTGCCGTAGAGCTGTCCCGTCACGACCGGAACAACAAACAAACTTGACGCAGCCCATCCAACTTGCCGTAACGGAAGTTCCACCGTCGATAGACGAGTATTGGAGCCTGGGAGGCAACTCGATAAGCCTGAGTTGCCCGAGGTCGCCTAAAACTCGCCTCACAAACCATCCACGACCAGCGACTCCCCGTAGAACGCGAGCGATCAGGAATAATTTGTATCCGACTATTGACACGACAGACACGGTGTCTATATTGCGTGCCGCACCTGAGTTCTCGCTTGTGATTCATGCACAAGCCCCTCAGTTTCAAAAACGGTTTGCCTGTCTAGTCGAGGTGCAACCATGCTTCGAGATGTCGCTTGTTCATTGCTGACATTCACCTGCTTCGGACTACGCCTCGCCTGCCTGAGTCCGGCTGCGGTCGTGGCTGCTGAGCCAACAATTGCCTCGACGAGCAATGCTCGCCTGACCCCCGAAGAGCTGGCGAACTGGATTGACGAACGGTTCTCGGCGGCGTGGCAGGAGTCGAAGATCGTTCCGACTGAGGTCGTCGATGAGCCGACCTTCTTGAAGCGAACGCATCTCGATCTGACGGGAGCCATCCCCAATGTTTCGGAAGCCCGCGATTACTTGGAGCAAACCAGCCTCAACCGTCGCGGCTTGCTCGTGGATCGACTGCTCAATGATGGGCGTCGGCCCGAGAAATATTCCGAGCGAACCGCCGCACACTGGGCGACCGTCTGGCGACGGATGATGGTGCCGGGGAATACTCCCGAAGCGTTGTCGGCGATCGGACTCGAACCGTGGTTGAAGGAGCAGTTCGCGACCAACGTTCCCTATGACGAACTGGCTCGCAAACTCATCACCGCCAAGAGCGATGGCCCAACCATGATGGTGGTGAACCCTCGTTTAGGGATGCGCGGCAGTGGCCCCGCGATGTTCTTTCAAGCCGTGGGTGGCAAGCCCGAGACCGCCGCGAGTTCCGTGTCGCGCGTCTTTCTCGGAGTCCGTATCGGTTGCGCCGAGTGCCACAACCACCCGTTCGCCGCTTGGAAACAGCAAGACTTTTGGGGGATGGCCGCGTTCTTCTCGGGGGTCAAGAACGGTGCCGTCGGTGACTCGAACGTCGCGACAATCCGCCCCGAGAACAGCTCGGTCGATTACACGGCGGCCTTTCTGGGAGGCGAACCAGCACGGCTCACTCAAAATAAGACTCCGCGCGAAACACTCGCCGATTGGCTGGTGTCGGGCGACAACCCGCAGTTCTCTGCCACCGTCGTGAATCGAGTCTGGCAGCATTTGATTGGTCGCGGGATGACCGAATCGGTCGATGATCTCGACACCGCATCACCCGCCGAACGCCGCATCTTGGATGACCTGGCGAAGCTGTTCGTGAAACAGAAGTTCGACTTTCGCTGGCTCATCACGGGCATTTGTAAGAGCCACCTCTATCAGCGCGAGTGCATTGCGTTCGACGACACTCTGACCGAACCACCACCGGGATTGCGGCCGATCAAAACGCTCTCGCCCGAGCAGGTCTTCGACTCCTTGGAGAAGGCCCTGTCGCTCCCGATCGCCAAGGCGGACGGAAGTGCTCGGTTCAATGGGCTGCGGGACCAGTTGATCTCGCGCATGAATGAGGCGGCTTCCAACAACCCCGAGGAGTTTCGCGCCGGCATTCCTCAAGCGTTGCTCATGATGAACGGACGGCTCACCACCGAAGCAACTGATCTCGAACAAAGCCGCACGCTGCGCGGAGTCCTCGACGCTCCGTTCCTCGACACCGAGGCCAAGCTCACAACGCTTTACCTCGCGACGTTCAGCCGACCTCCTCGTGCGGAAGAGAAGAAGTTTCTGCTCGAACACATTCAGAAGCAGGCCGACATCGAGAAGCAGAAGCAAGCCTACTCAGAGATATTCTGGGGGCTGTTAAATAGCCCGGAGTTTGTGTTGGAGAAGTGAGGTTCATCTTGTCCACGGACGCTCGATCAGCGGGCCAGACGATTGGAGTTAGTGCTTAGGCGATCGGCAGGAGTTCGCATACCAGCCGTAGACCGGACGCCTACGTCCGGTCGGCTCAGAAAGTCCGGACGTAGGCGTCCGGACTACGGTAAAT
>JAYTXB010000617.1:0-2995 GCA_043743205.1 Schlesneria sp. | reverse complement strand
GCAGCCGTCGATGGTAAGTGTCTTCGGGTGGAACTGTCCCGCTTGGTACTCATAGATTTCGACCCCTGCTCGCAGCAGGGAGTCGTAGTACGAGCGTGCCGCGTTGCGTGTGGCCCAATAGGTCTTCGGGCCGGAGAGCATCACGCGAGTTTTGACTCCGCGCAGCGCCGCCGTTTCGAGGGCACTCACCAGCGGCGGGGTCGGCACGAAGTAGGACGTAGCGAGCGTCACCTGCCGTTCGGCGCGATTGATCGCCGCGAAGAGGAGCGTGTGGAAGACACTGTCGTCGTCATCCGGTCCCCCCGCGAGAACCTGCGCCATGACGTGCCCGCTTTCGGACGGGTCGGGAAACGCCACTCGCGGCAGGTCGTCTCCCGTCGCGTAGTGCCAGTCGATCGCGAAGACCTCCTGCAACTTCAAGACGGTCGGTCCCTTCAATTCGAGATGTGTGTCGCGCCAGCGGCCGAAGAACAAGTCGCGACCGAGGTACTCGTCACCGACGTTCATGCCGCCGGTGAAGGCGATCTCACCGTCCACGATCACGATCTTGCGGTGACTTCGTAGATTGATCGACCACCGCTCGCGCAGCGACTGTCCCGGTACAAACGTCGCCACGCGAATCCCCGCGTCACGCATCGGTTGCAGGAAGCGATGTGTCAACTTCAATGAGCCGATGGCGTCGTAAAGGAACCGCACCTCCACACCTTGCCTCGCTTTGGAGATCAGTCGATCACGGAGCGCGGTCCCCAAACGATCAGGTTGCCAAATGTAGTATTCGAGATGAATCGTCGAACGGGCGGAGTCGATTGCGGCGGCGATGCCATTGAAGGTCTGATTCGCATCGGTCAGGAGTTGTATCGAGTTGCCCACGGTTGCGGGCGTACCGGCCACTCGCTCGGCCAACCGCCACAGTTCGCGCTGCGTTTCGTTGAGGCGACTTTCGGAGAGATGGTGATGTCCGGCGAGTTGCGGCACGAAGCGGCTCGCGTTGCGGAGTGCATCCTGCCGACTTTGCACGCGCCGCCCCACACGGTTGATGCCGAACACGACGAAAAAGAATGCCCCGAAGTACGGCATCGTCACGATGGCAATCATCCACGCCACCGTGGCCACGGACTCACGCTTCTTCGTGAGCAGCACGACCGGCAGCAACGTGAGCGTCAGCAAGTAACCAACAACGGTGAGAACGGCCAACAAGGTCTGCATGACGGGCGATGTGTGAGAGGGTGTGGTCAGGATCAGGTGGCCACCGACGCAGTGGGATCAGATTCGCTTAACTACCCGTTGAACAGAGGGGACCGGGAGGGCGAGGCTCCCGCCGAGCTGCGAGTGACAACCGGGATCCCGATCAAGAACGGCTCGGCAGGAGCCTCGCCCTCCCGGCTTCAATGGGTTGATAAACGAGAGACCTGGAGTCACGCCAGCAGTTCCGTGACGACCTCGCCGCCAGGGACGACTCTATAGGGACGTTGGAACTGGTCGAAGATTTCGGTTTCGGGTGCGATCCCCAGCGTGTGATAGATCGTCGAGATGATGTCGCCCGGCACGAGGGCGTGGCTGGCGGGAAACGCACCCGTGCTGTCGCTGCTCCCGTAGATCAGTCCCCGTTGGAAGCCGCCGCCGACCATCATCAGGCTGTAGCAGAAGTTCCAATGGTCGCGACCTCCCTGATTGGCGTTCACTTTGGGAGTTCTCCCGAAATCACCCATCACGGCAATCAGGGTGCGGTCGAGCATCCCGCGTTCGGACAGATCATCGACGAGGCTCGCGTAGGCCGAGTCGAGTTGCGGCAACAGCGTCGTCTTGAGCTTCTCAAAGTTGCCGCCGTGTGTGTCCCAAGTCGCGTTGGCATCGGGTGCCCACGAGATCGTGACGACGCGCGTTCCCGCTTCGATCAGCCGCCGCGCGAGAAGTGCGCTCTGACCGTAGATGTTTCGACCATAGCGATCTCGCAGCGCGGCCGCTTCGTCTGACAACCGGAACGCGCGTTGAGTCTCTTCCGACGAGAGGATGTCCAACGCACGACCCTGCATCTGCGACATCTCGATCGCCGCCGAACGGCCCTCGCCGCGTGCGGCTCCGGTCGCTTCAAACAACTGTCGGCGCAGCTGCAAGCGGTTCGTCGTGACTTCAGTTTGCAGAGTCAACTCGGGGACGCGGAAGTCGGCCGCGTTGGGGTCGTGCAGCACGAACAGCGGATCGTAAGAGTGTCCCAAGAAGCCGCCGAAGAAGCCGGGTTGAGGTGGCCCGCCCGCTCCTTCTTTCGTGACATAGGGGAGCGTGACTTGAGGCAACACCGTCGGCGCGGTCGGTCGCAACTTGGCCATGATCCCGCCGAGACTCGGATGATCGGTGGACTTCGTTCCGCCACCTTGTTCACCGCGATCATGCCCGGTCAGCGACGCATACACCGCCGCCGCGTGCGAGTTGTTGACGGTGTGATTCATCGACCTCACCACCGTCGCCAAGTGCATCTGCTTGGCCATGCGCGGCAGATGCTCACACATCTGATAGCCGGGGAGTGAAGTCGCGATCGGCTGGAACTCACCCCGAATCCCGTCTCCCGCGTTGGGCTTCATGTCCCACATGTCGAGATGACTCGGCCCGCCGTTGAGGAACAGCAGGATCACGTTGTCGGCACGCGGACGGAGGCTGTTCCGATTGGCCGTCGCCTCGTTGGCCAAGAGCCTCGGCAACGACAGCCCCATCCCGGCCAGACCGAGACTTCCGACCTGCAGCACCCGCCGCCGCGAGACCGATTCGCGGCGAGCAGCTTGTTCGATGTTCGAGTGTGACATGGATGAACCTTCTTGAAGCAAACTCAACTATCAGACAAAGGGATACCATCGCGCCCCAACCATCAGCAATCCCAACGGCAATCGGCTCCAGTCCTCCGGCCTTAGCAGCCCGTTGAAAAACGTAGGATGGGCATCTTGCCCGTCCGATTTCCCGCAGAAAAACGACGGCCTAGAAGGCCATCCTACAGTTTTTCAAC
>JAYTXB010000616.1:0-7022 GCA_043743205.1 Schlesneria sp. | reverse complement strand
TCGCATACCAACCGTAGACCGGACGCCTACGTCCGGTCGGCCCAAAAAGACCGGACGTAGGCGTCCGGTCTACGGTAAATCCTCACCTGCCGCTCGCCTAATTGACGTGACGGCCCGCGCGGCCTTTCACGTTAGTTTAGGCCGCGCGAAGTAGACGTTGAAAACAACGAACGTCGGGCCGCTTCAGTTCGCGAGGATTCGCTGCGCGACCGCCTCACCGACTTCACTCGTCGTCGCACTACCACCGAGGTCCGGTGTGCGCGGGCCGCGCGTCCGAAGGAGTTCTGCCACAGCCCTGTGGATTGTCACCGAAGCCGCGCCGTCACCGAGATGATCGAGCATCATCGCGGCCGAGAGGATCGCGGCGAGCGGGTTGGCGATCCCTTTTCCCATGATGTCGGGAGCGGAGCCATGTACTGGTTCAAACAGGCTCGGGTAGCGGAGTGTCGGATCGATGTTGCCGCTCGCCGCGAGTCCCATGCTGCCGACGATGATCGCCGAAAGATCGGTGAGAATGTCGCCGAACAGATTGCTGGCGACGACAACATCGAAACTCTCGGGCCGACGTACGAACTCCATCACCGCGCGATCGACGAGCAGCGATTCGGTCTCAATCTGCGGGTAATCCTGCGCCACAGACGAAAAAACTTCGTCCCACAAAACCATGCCGTAGCCTTGCGCGTTGCTCTTCGTAATGGAGGCGACTCGCTGACGCGGACGTGTGACGGCCTTCTCAAATGCGGCGCGGATGATTCGCTCGCAACCGCGCCGCGTGAAAACTGAAGTTTGAATTGCAACGTCGTGGTCCGAGCCTTGATAGACGCGACCGCCGACATTGGCGTACTCCCCTTCGGTGTTCTCGCGAAACACGAGCATGTCGATCGAGCCGGGTGTTTTGCTGTGCAGCGGACTGTCTACGCCGTCGTACAAGTAGGCGGGACGCAGACAGACACACTGATCGAAACGCCGTCGAATCGGCAATAGCAGACCATTCAAGGTGATGTGGTCCTGCACGCGCGGATGACCGACCGCACCGAGCAGCATCGCGTCGTATTTCGCCAACTCATCGAGAAACTCTGGCGGCGCCATCCGATCGTGAGCGAAGTAGTAGTCGGTCCCCCACGGAAACTCAGACCAGACGATCTTCGAGCCGCTCCGCTTCACCGCCGCATCAGCCGCGCGGATCGCTTCTCGTGTCACTTCGGGACCAATGCCATCTCCGGCAATGACAGCAATGCGATGCGTGGTCATGAACGTCCTTCAAGTGAAGAGAACGGGAGTCGCCAGCGAAGTGAGACGATAGAAAAGAATCAGCCGAGTTCCCAATCAGGAACTCGGCTGGCAGACCAAGCCGAACTGCATCATGAACTCGGCAAACTTCAGTTCCAGCGATCGAGCGAGTTCTTCACTTTGTCACCTACCGAACGAAACATTGAAGCCGTCTGCGTCCCAAAATTGCGCGACTTCGATGCGGAGGCAGGAGCGGGCGGGAGCGGAGGCGGAGGCGTCAGCGTTTCATATTCGGCAGGGATCCCTTGCTGGATCGGCATCAGCCCGGAACCGGACTGAGATTCACATGGACAGGACTGATGCTTGCGAAGCTTCATGGATGTCACACAACAGCCGGACATGAAGATCGTGAGGCAAAGAGATGCGATCAATGAGCGAGTCAAACGAAGGGTCAGCATAGTGGGACTCAATCTTGGGAAGGAGCGGTGAGCGTGATCCGGCGGTGCTTGGCGGCAGACTCCTTCAACCGCGACGAAAGAAGAGATCGTCCGCACCACATCCCCGCGCTCAAGTGATTTCCGCCGAGTCCCCACACAAATACAAACCAGTTCAGGCTGTTCCCGCCGTTCAGATCGAGCATCTTGGCGAAGAAGGTCTCGTCCCAAAGTATCTGCCGGTCGCAGCGGATCGCACAACGATTCGTGCCGAGCCGGTTATGCGAGAACAGACAACACGACCACGAACGGAGATTCGTCTTTACTGATGGCTCGCCAAATCTGGCGTTTATATTTCACTCGGCCAAAAGTGAGGCGTTACACCGCGTGGGCAACGCCCCGAGCGTGAGTGACGTTCGAGCCTGTTTCTTCGATTAACGCGCGGGGCGTTGCCCACGCGGTAAAACGAGGCAAATGTCTCACTGGTGCCCGCGCAGGGGATAGCAAGAGTTCGTAGCCCTGCTGCTCACTTTAGCAACCCGCTTCAACCCCTACCGCGTTGGCTTCGCGCGAGTCACCACCGCTGCGACCGCAAATAGCGCAATGATCGGTGTGAGCGGCGTGCGCATCCGCGCGTTCGTCCAATAGACGAGATGCACTCCTTGAACCGTGATGACCAGCGCGAAGAGTATCCACCAACGAGACCACTCAACACGACACCGCGCGACCACGACCATCCCAACCACGAACGCCAACAACTCAAGCCCATAGAACCAACCGACCACCGCAACTGCGACACGAGCCGCTCCCGCATCGGTCTCACCGAGCGGAACGGGACTCCACAGGCTGCGGAGGCGATGCCAGACCGCGCGAACAAACCGGCGTGGTTCGGCCGTAATGAACTCTCGACCCCACTCGCTCTGCCGACGATCACGCTCCAATTCGGAAGCGCTCCTACCCAGATCACGTTCGAGCCGCGAGTCCAACTCCGTCTGCCAGCGTGCGAGACTCGCGCCACTCCAAACGGTCCCCCACGGTTGATCGACAACCTCGTCATAGAAGACCGCGTTGTTCGCGAGCAGCAGCGTGTAGCCACCGTGGGTCGTCGTGACGAGCGGCGAGCCGATCACGAGTTGATTACGAATCACCCACGGTGCGACGACGAGCAACGTCCCCGCGAGGACTCGCCAAGGAAGACTGTTCAGCGAAACCATGCCGGACGATGCCTGCTGTCGGTCTCGCCTCTGCCTGACTCGATCCCAAACCCAACGCGCGCCACACCCCGCCACCATCACCCCCACCAGCGGCCAAAACGTCGGGCGGCACAACACGAGTAATCCGAACAACACGCCCACCCACCATTGGTCTGCCCGCAGTGGCTCCGGCTCGGAACCACGGACGACAGCCAGCAACAACAGTGAGACGAGTCCCGTACAAACGGTCTCGGTCATCGGCTGCGTTCCGTACAGCAGCAGCAGCGGATCGACGGCAACCAACGTGGCTGCACCCAGACTCGCACTACCAAGCTGCAATGACTGCCCAACTCGAAACGTCGCCCAAACCGTCACTACTCCTGCGGCCACGTTCACCAGAGCGACGGCAACTCCCATCGGGAGAGCCGCCATCAACAGGCCCAACAACGACGGATACAACGGCGGTCGAAAGGCGGTCGGCACGATGCTTTCTGGACTGCACAGACCTCGTCCCTCGGCCACGCCCCGTGCGATTCCCAGATACGCATCGCGATCATGAGTCAGTTCACTCGGCCGCGTACTGATTGCCAGACAACGGACGGCCAGCGCGAGTAGTAGGCAAGCCGCCAACCCCCAACGATCGCTCCAAGAGTCAGAAGCTTCCCGCACTGAACGACCTTCTGGTTTGAAATTCCACAATTCCCAGACACCTCAGGCCGAGTGTTGTAGGCTCGGGCAGGCCACGCGAACAAGCCGCGCCGTTGCGAGGCTGGCGGCACACGCGCGGAAACGTGGCTGCATCCCGCCTCATTTGGACTGCGGCGATTCATCGCCGCTTTCCTTTCTTGTGTTCGACTTCTCTGAAAAAACGGAACGATCCGGCTGTTCTCTAGAAGTGAATTCAGAAATCGAGAAAGAACAGCGGTGATGAATCCCCGCACTCCAAAAATGGCAGACATCGAGCTACTGGCCACCCTGTTCAATCGGCTGTGACTCAACGACAACACTCCCACCGACGAACCAACCTGCCTCCGCCATCCACGACAGCTCCAACTTCTCATGCCCGCAACGCATCCCCTGTGGCTGACACGGCTCACCGACCTGCTGCTCGCGCGACGCGGCTTCTTGCTGGTGTTGGCACTCGGCCTAACCGCTCTCGCGTGGGGACCGGCATCGAGGCTCACGTTCGAGCAGTCCATCGAATCGCTCTACTCGGCCGACAACCCTCGACTCGCAGCGTGGAGTGACAGCAAACGCCTCTTCGGCGGCGATGAGTTCGTCGTTGTTGCTTACACCGACCCGGCACTGTTTGGCGAAGACGATCGCCTGACCGACGCCGCGCGCGACAAGATCACCGCGTTGGCCGGACATCTCCAGCAAACTCCCGGCATTCAACCCGACAGCGTGCAGCATCTGGCCAGCGCGATGCAGGCTCCCATCGGCCGCGCTGCTATCCGCAAGCTACTCGAAGGTGTCCTCGTGGGCAGCGATGGCCATACCACCGCGATCGTTTGCCGCCTGATGCCACTCGGACAGGGGACCGTCCCGCGCGCCGAAACCTATCGTCGGATCAGACAACTCGGCCAACAGCAGTCTCCCCCCGCGTTCGTTGTCGGTGAGCCAATCCAAGTTCACGAGATGTTCCGCAACGTCGAAGACGACGGTCGTACGTTGGGAGTCGCTTCGACACTGCTCCTCATGGCGGTCATCTTCATCTTGTTCCGGTCGCTCCGCTGGATGGTGCTGCCGCTGATCGTGGTCGAAGTGACGCTGATCTGGACCAAGGGGCTGCTCGTCGCGACCGGGATGCAACTCAGCATGGTCAGCTCGATGCTGCACTCGCTCGTCACGATCATCGGCATCGCCACCACCATGCACATCACCGTGAGATTCCGCGAATACCGACGACGGCTCGACGCCACCACCGCACTACGCCAAACGCTCCTAGAATTGATCGTGCCGATCTTCTGGACGATCGCCACCACCGCCGCCGGTTTCGCCGCGCTGTTGACCAGTCACATCACTCCCGTCGCCAGCTTCGGGATCATGATGAGTGTCGCCACGTTGCTCGTTCCCGTTGCCGCTGCAATGGTATTGCCGGGTGGAATCCTGCTCGCCGGAGCCACCGACAAACCGGGTGAAGCCCCTGCCGAATCGCGACTGACAACGATCCTCGGTCAGATCACCGAATGGGTCGAACACCGACCGGTCATCGTCGGCGCGGGGATGGCGGCGCTCACCACCTTCTGCACGGCGGGCCTGCTGTTCCTCAAAGTCGAGACCGACTTCAGCAAGAACTTCCGCGACAACAGTCCGGTCGTCAAAGCCTTGAACTTCTTCGAGACGCGACTCGGTGGAGCGGGCAACTGGGAAGTGAACTTCCCCGCGCCATCCGAGTTCAATGCCGAGTTCCTCGACAAAGTGAGTGCCCTCGCCGCCGAACTGCGTCAACTTGAAGCCCCCGACTCACCGGGCAAACTCACGAAGGTCGTAGCCGTCACGGATGGACTCGAAGTCATCCCCAAGTTCCTCCCGCTCGCGTGGCGACTGACCGCACTCGAACGGATGCAGCCCGACTTCATCTCCAGCCTCTACAACGCCACCGACGGTCGGATGCGCATCATCCTCCGCGCCCACGAACGACAGCCATCAGAGACGAAACTCAAACTGATCGCCAACGTGGAAGAGATCACTCGCAAACACTTCCCCGAAGTCACGGGATCAGCCGCGCCGCAAGCCACCGGCCTCTTCGTGCTGCTCACGTACCTGATCGAGAGCCTGATGGATGACCAACTCTCCAGCTTCCTGCTCGCGGCGGCCGCCATCGTTCTTTTAATGTGGATCGCCTTCGGCAGTTTCACGCTCGGGGCGATGCTTCTGATCCCGAACCTCTTCCCCATCGCACTGGTCATCGGCACGATGGGCTGGGTCGGCCTCCCCATCAATATCGCGACCGCCATGATCGCGAGCGTTTCGATGGGACTGACCGTCGATTCCAGCATTCACTACTTGGCGGGCTATCGCGACGCCCGTTCGCGCGGACTCACGTTCTCCGCCGCACTGAAAGAGACCCATCAGGGAGTCGGTCTGGCGCTCGTCTTCGCCAACGTCGCGCTCGTCGCAGGATTCTCAGTCCTGACACTCTCGCACTTCATCCCGCTGGTCTACTTCGGCGTCCTCGTTAGCGTCGCGATGCTCGGTGGCCTCTTGGGCAACCTGATCCTGCTGCCACTCCTGCTGAGAATCGTCGATCACAAAGCGGTCGCTCACGATCAAGCCGCCGCGCGCGATGCGTGAGTGAAGGAGTCAACGCGATCCCGGCGAAATCATTCCCGCGTCGGGACTGCTGGCCGTCGCATACAGCTTGCGCGGAATCCGGCCGGCACGAGCCGCCAAACGACCTGAGCGACAAGCCAGTTTCATCGCCTCCGCCATCGCCGCCGGATCGCTCGCCGAGGCAATCGCCGTATTGAGCAGCACGCCATCGCAACCGAGTTCCATCGCGAAAGCCACATCGCTCGCCGTCCCCACGCCCGCATCGACGATCACCGGATAGTGGGGATCGTTCTCCTTGAGGTACTCCAGACAGATGCGGATGTTGTTCGGATTGAGAATCCCTTGCCCGCTTCCAATCGGACTTCCCGCCGGCATGACCGATGTCGCTCCGGCCTCTTTCAACCGACGAGCCGTGATCGGATCGTCCGTCGTGTAACAGAGGACTTCAAAACCATCGGCCACCAATTCCCGAGTCGCTTCGAGCGTGGCGACCGGATCGGGCAACAGCGTCTTCTTGTCGCCCAGCACTTCCAGCTTGATCCAACTCGCACCGGGATTATTCAGCCCGGAAAGAATCTCGCGACCAAGTCTCGCCGTCCGAACAGCATCGTCCGCCGTAAAGCAGCCCGCCGTGTTGGGCAGGATCGTGTAACGGTCGAGGTCGATGAAGTCGAGAATGTTGCGACCGCTCGCATCCACCAGACGCTCGCGCCGCACGGCCACGGTGATGACATCAGCCCCGCTGATCTCCAAGCACTCGCGCATCAACTCGAAGGTCGTGTACTTGCCGGTCCCGACAATCAAACGCGACCGCAACGAATGCGATCCCAGCACAAGCGAAGTTTCATTGGGCAATGACATGAAACCGAATCAACCTCCCCCAACCAAC
>JAYTXB010000615.1:0-3205 GCA_043743205.1 Schlesneria sp. | reverse complement strand
CATCCGAGAAGGCGAGTCCTTCGGCCAGGGTGTCGGCTATCTCGACGACGGCACGATGGTGGTCTGTGAACAGGCCGCAGTCCTAATTGGCAAGGACATCGATGTCATTGTGACCAGCATGTTGCAGAACAGCGCCGGTCGCATGATCTTCGGCCGGATGCCAGGTTCGCCCGGTCCTGTCGCACGGTAACGTCGGGCGGCGTTCCCGCAGTTTCATCGGCACGTTTGGTGACAACGACTAGACATCGCGGACAGCATCACCTTTTTGCGGGCCTTCGAACTCCTCATCGTTGGCGTCCTCTGCTAGATTCCGTCGTGTTGGGCGACAGAGGTTAGGACTGCGTGACGTTTGGCTTCGGTCGCCCGAAGAACGTGCCTGTTCGACGTGCAGCGAATCGGCTAACCAATGCCTTCGAGGAGATCAGCCTCGAACAGCGTTTTCATGCCGCCCGACTCGAAACCAGAAGCAAACCTGATGAAACCTTCTGACACGATGCTTGCGCCGCGAGCCTCGCGCGAATCAGCCAATCCGACTCGATCCAGTGGAGGCCACGTTTCGATGGGCCACAGCAATTCCGGGGCTGGCGACAGTTCCAATCTGTCTTATGTCGAATCGCTCTACCTCGAATACCAGAAGTCGCCCGAATTGGTCTCTCCCGATTGGCGAGACTACTTCCGGCAACTGTCTGAAGCTCAGGTAGCCACCGATCCCGAGACAAATGGCCACGGTCTGTTCCGCCCGATGCAATCGAATGATACGGGGTTGGTCAGCCCCGCCGAACTCGACTACGCCATCTTGCAGGAGCGCGTCGATCGGCTGATCCGCAACTACCGTGGCATGGGTCACTACGCCGCCGACATCGATCCGCTCGGCCAACCGCGAGCACGCGTCCCCGAGCTGGACCCCGACACCTGCGGCTTTAAGCCCAGCGACATCGACCGCAAGTTCTCCACAATGGGAGCAGGTGGTGCCGACCTAAGAACTTTGCGGGAAATCTTGGACTGGCTCCGCAACACTTACTGCCGATCGATCGGTGCACAATTCATGCACATCGACGATCTGCCGGTGCGTGAGTGGCTTCAACAACGGATGGAAGCGTCGGAGAACCGACTCCAACTGACTGCGGAAGAACAGCGACGCATCCTCAAGCGGCTGAGTGACGCGGTGGTGTTTGAAGAGTTCATTCTGGAAAAGTTCGAGGGGATGAAGAGCTTCTCGCTGGAAGGGGCGGAGACGCTGATCCCGTTGCTGGAGCTGGCCCTTTACAAAGCGGCCGACCAAGGGATCGAAGAGGTCGTATTCGGGATGGCCCACCGCGGCCGACTCAATGTGTTGGCGAGCATCATGGGCAAGGCTCCGCGTGCGATCTTCCGCGAGTTCGCCGACCTCGACCCCGAACTGCACATCGGGCGCGGCGACGTGAAGTATCACCTCGGTTACAGCAATGACTGGTATTCCGGCGATGGTCGCAAGGTTCACCTCTCTCTTTGCTTCAACCCGAGCCATCTCGAATTCGTGAACCCCGTGGTGATGGGCCGCGTGCGAGCCAAGCAGGATCGCAAGCAGGACGTGGATCGCAGCAAGGTCATGTGCCTGCTGATTCACGGCGACGCGGCATTTGCGGGCGAGGGGATCATTCAAGAGTCACTCAACCTCAACCAGCTCGAGGCGACGCGCATCGGTGGCACGATTCACGTCATCGTGAACAACCAGATCGGCTTCACCACCAGTCCGTCGCAGGGTCGTTCGACTCCGTACGCCAGTGACGTGGCGAAGATGCTGCAGATTCCGATCTTCCACGTGAATGGAGAAGATCCCGAGGCGGTGGCTCAAGTCGTCCGGTTGGCGATGGATTTTCGGCAGCAATTCCACCGCGATGTCGTGATCGACATGTACTGCTATCGGCTGCGCGGTCACAACGAAGCCGACGAACCCGCCTTCACGCAGCCGCAGATGTACAAGACAATTCGGTCGCGCAAGAAGGTCGGGCAGAGCTACCTCGATCAGCTCATCAAAATGGGGGGCATCGCTCAGGACGAGGCCGAACGCCTGCACTTCGCGCACCGCCAGCAACTGGAATCAGAACTGGAAGTCGCCAAAGGCCCCGGATACGAACACCGCTGGGACATGCTGCAAGGCTTGTGGCGCGGCTTCGTCGGGGGGTACGAATCGGGCGTGGCCGACGTGGTGACGGGCGTCGATGGAGCGTTGTTGGTTCAGACCCTCGAGTCGCTCGCGCGACTGCCCGAAGGCTTTCATCCTCATAAGAAAATCTCCAATCCTGACTCGAAGAATTCCACAGAGCTGCTTCAGAAGCGCGCGGCCATGGCGACGGGCAAACAACCCATCGACTGGGCCGTGGGGGAGGCTCTTGCGTTTGCCACGCTCAGCTTGGAAGGCCATCCCGTCCGGATGCACGGCCAGGATGTGGAACGCGGAACGTTTGGCCATCGACACGCGGTGCTGCACGATGTCGAGACGGGCAAGACGCACATGCCGCTCCAGCATCTCTCCGCCAGTCAGGCTTCCATCGAAATCCACAACAGTTGCCTCTGCGAAACAGCCGTGCTGGGCTACGAGTATGGCTACAGCCTGGATACGCCCGACGGACTCGTCTGCTGGGAGGCTCAGTTCGGCGATTTCGTGAACGTCGCCCAAGTCATCATCGACCAGTTCATCGTCAGTGCCGAGGACAAGTGGAACCGACTCAGCGGCTTGGTGCTGTTGTTGCCGCACGGCTTCGAGGGGAACGGGCCGGAACATTCCAGTGCCCGACTCGAACGGTTCCTGCAACTGGCTGCCGAAGACAACATCCAGATCGCGAACCCGACGACCCCGGCTCAGCACTTCCACCTGCTGCGCCGGCAGGTTCTTCGCAAGTGGCGCAAGCCGCTCATCGTGATGACTCCGAAATCGTTGCTGCGGCTGGTGAGCTCGATGTCTCCACTGTCCGACTTCACGAGCGGAACGTTCCGTCGCGTCCTGCCCGACGTGGGGGACCGCCCCGCTGCAGGCGTCCGTAAAGTGCTGCTCTGCTCGGGCAAGGTTTACTACGACTTGGCCAAGCGACGCGACGAACTGCATCGTCAGGACGTGGCCATCGTCCGCGTCGAGCAGTTGTATCCGCTGCCCGATGAAGAACTGAAAGCCGTCTTGTCCGTCTATGCTCCCGACACGCCAGTGACGTGGGTGCAGGAAGAGCCG
>JAYTXB010000614.1:0-1419 GCA_043743205.1 Schlesneria sp. | reverse complement strand
AAGCTTTTACGTTGATGTAGACGTGGCTGGCGTCGCGAACTCGAATACGGCTCCGATCTACAACGACCGCACTGTAACCATTGCGGAAAACCGCCCCAGTGGTTCCTTGATCGCGACCATGACCGCTACCGATCCCGACCCCGGACAGACGCGGACCTACAGCATCGTCAGCGGCAACACCAACGCGGCGTTCGCCATCCATCCCACGACGGGCCGAGTGACGGTGGCCAACTCCGCAGCACTCAATTTCGAGTCACAGCAGACCTGGACCCTGACCCTCCTCGCCACCGACAATGGCGCGCCCCGCCTCAGCGATTCGGCGGTACTGACGATCCATCTGACCGACATCAACGACGCTCCGGTCATCACCCCAGTCTCGTTCTCCGTCGCAGAGAATTCGGCTGCCGGGACGCTGGTCGGCACAGTCAGTGCCAGTGATGCCGATGTTGGACAGTCGGTGACCTTCTCTCTGGCCAGTCCATTGGGCGGGCTGTTTGCCATCGATCCCACCACCGGTCGGATCACCGTGACCGGCCCGCTGAATCATGAGCGACAACCGAATCTCACGCTGGTCGTACGGGCCACCGACAACGCCACTGTCCCCCGCACCACAGCGGCAGCTGTCACCGTGACGGTGACCGATGTGAACGATGCCCCGGTCCTGAATGACCGGATGGTGCTGCTCGCCGAAAACCGGGTTTTGGGATCGCGAGTCGCCACTTTGCGGGCCCGAGATGAGGATCTCAGTCAGTTGCAGTCATACAGCATTCTCAGCGGCAACGAGAGTGGCGCGTTCGCGATCGACTCCGTGACGGGCATCCTCACCGTGGCCAATCCCGCGCTGTTCGATTTCGAGACGAGAGCTGGGTTTCAACTGGTGGTGCGGTCGACCGATGACGCACCGGGCGCGAGTGTCTTGAGCGACGATGCGGTGTTGACGATCCAGTTGACTGATGTCAACGGGCGTCCCAAGCTGGCCGACCGCGTGGTCAGTGTGGCCGAGAACAGCCCGGCGGGCACATTGGTCGCGACCTTGCTGGCGACCGTTCCCGACGCGAGTCAATCGCTGATTTATACGATTGTCTCGGGCAATACGAAGGGGGCCTTCGCCATCGATCCCGTCACTGGCAAATTGACCGTGAGCCAGCCGATGGCGTTGGACTATGAACGCGTGAAGACGTTCACGCTGCGGGTGCGTGCGACCGACAGCGGCTTCAAAGCACTCTCTGATACGGCCATTGTGAAAGTCAATCTCACGAATGTTGTGGAGGCGCCGGTCTTGAATGACCAGACGTTTTCACTGGCCGATCACAGCCCTTTGTACACCCTCATCGGCACCGCTCGGGCGGGGTGGCCCAGACATCGCTTTGGATGTCTGGGTGACGCAGGAACAAGAGGAAGCAGATGAAGCTTGATTCT
>JAYTXB010000613.1:0-1684 GCA_043743205.1 Schlesneria sp. | reverse complement strand
ATTCACGGCGGGATCGGTGTGGACAAGGTGGACATGACTCCGGACCTCGACAAACAGGTGCGGGCAGTCTTGACGGAAGCGCTGCAAGCGGGGCAGGCCAAGCTCAAGAGTGGCGGTTCGAGTCTGGACGCTGTTGAGGCCGCGATTCGTTGGATGGAAGACTCACCGCTGTTGAACGCGGGCAAGGGGGCCGTCTTCACGCACGAAGGTCGCAACGAATTAGACGCTTCGATCATGGACGGCAAGACGAAGAAAGCGGGCGCGATGGCGGGGGTCACGGTCATCAAGAACCCAATCACTGGCGCACGCGCCGTGATGGAGAAGTCGAAGCATGTGATGCTGGTCGGTCGCGGCGCGGAGGTCTTCGCTACACAGCAAGGTTTGGACATCGTCGATCCCGCCTACTTCTGGACCGAGCATCGTTGGAAGGCGATCCAAGCCATTTGGAAGCAAGAGGCAGAATTGAAGAACAAGCGTGGCGCGGCACCGGTCGAGAACCTGCTGCCCGCGAAGAAGTCTGAGTACGGGACGGTCGGTGCCGTGGCGATCGATGCTGCGGGGAACCTCGCCGCGGGAACATCCACGGGGGGCATGACGAATAAGAGCTTCGGTCGCGTGGGAGACTCGCCGATCATCGGCGCGGGGACGTATGCCGACAACGAAGCGGCCGCGATCTCCTGCACCGGGCACGGCGAGTTCTTCATCCGCTACGCGGTCTCGCACGAGATCATCGCGCAGATGAAGTACAAAGGCTCATCGGCCGAAGCGGCCTCGCACGATGTCATCAACCGTCAGCTCAAAGATGCAGGAGGAGAAGGAGCCGCCATCGTCCTCGACAAGACGGGTCGGTTCGCCACGGCCTACAACTCCGAGGGCCTGTACCGTGCGTGCATCACCAAAGACGGGACCGTCCGCGTGAGGTTGTACGAGCAGTGATGAATGGCGGCTCGTCCCTCAACTCCACTCCATTCCGTCAGTTCCACGTGCGGCGCAGGAACTCAATGAAGTTGCCAGACATGATCCCGGCGATGTCCGCGTCGGTGTAACCCCGTTTCTTCAAGAGGCCGGGCAACGTTTGCAGATCGGCGATCGAGTCCATGTCCATCGGGGTCTGCTCGTTGCCGAAGCCGCCGTCGAGGTCAGTGCCGATGCCGACGTGTTTCGCGTTGCCAGCCAACTGACAGATGTGATCGATGTGGTCGCAGATGCGCTCGATCTTCAACTGGAAATCGGCGGGCTTGCTGCGGAGATGCATCCAACCGGGGACCATCATGATGGCATCGAACGCCATACCGAGCACGCCGCCGCGTTCGATCACCGCCTTAATCTGATCGTCTGCGAACTGACGATTCCACGGCGCGAGCGTTCGACAATTCTGATGACTTGCCCACAACGGCCCGTCGTAAACATCGAGCGCATCCCAGAAGCATTCGTCACACAGATGCGTCACGTCGAGGATGATCCCGAGTCGTTGCATCTCCTTGAGCAAGTCCTTCCCCTGTGGTGAGAGCGGCCCTTCGGCATCGGTCCCATGCGCGTATCGGCCCGGTCCATAGTGAGCTGGCCCGAGTGCCCGCAAGCCGTCTGCATAGCTCCGTTCGAGATGCTTCAGCGAGAGGATCGAGTCCGCCCCTTCGAGGCTGAGGATGTAACCAATGGGAAGGTGAGCGGGTGGCTTGCGCGA
>JAYTXB010000612.1:0-5945 GCA_043743205.1 Schlesneria sp. | reverse complement strand
CATCGACGGGAACGAGGTCATTGCGGCCTGTCAGCGGAACGGCGGGTCGGGGCATCTGGTGAGTGATGAGTTCGTCTGGGAGACGCAGTCGCGATTGGCGCGCGAGGAAGGCATCTTCGCGGAACCGGCCGCCTCGACAGCGGTGGCCGGTGCGTTGCAAGCGGCGCGCGCGGGGCGACTCGACCCCAATGCGAACGTGGTTTGCCTCGTCACCGGCTCGGCGTTCAAAGACCCGGCCGCGTTGGACGTGATGGTTCAGGGAACCTCCGCGCCGTTGATTGAACTCGCCGACTTGGAACGTCGAGTCCGCGAGGCAAGGTAACGAGCCGTCAACGCTGACATCAGGCGTGGGATCGGTTTCGCGCCCGCCGTTCTTGGCTGACAGGCGGATTTCTGAACTCGACTTTTGCCATTTTGGGAGTGCGGGGATTCATCGCCGCTTTCCGTTCTCGATTTTTGCCTGCATTTTTGAAGACCCACGGCACGGTCGAGTCCTTCAGAAATGTCAAACACCAGAAAAGAAAGCGGCAATCAATTGCCGCAGTCCAAATCAGTTAGCAAAAGTCGAGCTGAGTGACAGGCGGGAAGCCGATCCCACGGGACGAACGTTCACCTCATACGCCGATCGTCTCGCGAGCGGGTCGCGTTCCAGCAGGCTCGGTCGAGACGTATTCACCGTAGTGGCTGTAGCTGTAGCCTTTGTCTTGGCCGGGGATGACTCCGTTGGCCACGACTCCCAGCACCACGATCCCTTGGTTCTGGACGAGTTCGCGGACTCGGGCGGCCGACGTGCGCGTGTTCTTGCCGATGCGGGCCACGATCAACATGCCATCGACATGTCGGGCCAAGATGCACGGATCACTGACGGCCAACAGTGGCGGAGCATCGACGAGTACAAAGTCGAACTCATCCTTCGCGGCGCGCAGCATTTGGACGAGCCGCTGCGAGGAGAGAATTTCGGCAGGGCTGGTTGGAGAGCTGCCCGCGACGAGTAGGCTGAGCCGATCGACGGTCGTGGGACGGACGGCATTCAAGAAGTCGATCTCACCGGTGAGGACTTCGGCGATACCGATCTCGCGTGAGACGCGGAATAGATTGTGGATGGTCGGCCGGCGCAGATCGGCGTCGATCAGCAGCACACGCTTACCCGATTGAGCCAGCGCGATGGCGAGGTTCGAGACCAATGTCGATTTGCCGTCGCCCGGTTCGGGGCTACTGACAAGGACGCAGCGCGCGTTGTGGTTCTCGGCGGTGACGAGTAACGCCGTGCGGATCGAACGATAGTTTTCGGCTTCAATGGAATTCGGAGCGTGCAGATAACGCAGTGCCGGGTGTGGACCTCGCCCCGAATCGTAAGGCAATTCAAACGCGGTCACGCTTCCCAAAATGGTCTGACGCAGAGAGACCCGGACATCGCGAACGCTCTTCAAACGCAGGTCACGCAACTCTTGGATCAGGCAGACGAAAGCCATCAGCATCAACAGCACCGTCGCGCCGCCCACATAGAACTTCAGTAGCTTCTTGAAGACCAACTCATGCCGAACCGGCGCGAGAACCTTCATCTTGAAGCCGTTCGTGTCCTTCTCGATGGCCACGCCGTTCTCGCGGTCGAGTTGCTTCTGCCACAACTCTTGGAGCAGCGAAATTTCCGCACGGAGATTCTGATCGGTCGCCTGATAGCCCGAGAACTCTTTGGCGCGAATTCCTTCGTCGTGAATCATGCTCGCCAGCTCGCGGTCCTTCAGTTGAAGTTCGTCCACCTGATGACGCAGCGAATCGAGATAGAGCGACACGAAGTCGGTCTGCATCCCGCGTGCGGCCGCGAACCGCGCCGCTTCGGCACCTTCGGGAAACTTCAATCCCAACTTGGCGTACGTCTGCAGAATCATCTGGATGCTGCGACGGGCACTGACCAGTTCAAAGTTGTCGCGACCAACTTGCTGCGACAACTCGCGCTCCTTGATGAGGAGCGGCAGGAGTTGAGCCTGATAGATGCCAATTTGAATCTGACGTTCAGCGTCTTCTCCGTTGCGACCATCGGTACTGAGAAACCGGCGGACTTGGAGTTCGAGCGCTTCTTGTGAGTCCCCCGCGACCTGAGCATTGCGAATCGCCTTCTGTCGCGAGGTCAGGTCCGCCAGCCGCACGCGGTTGCGATTCCGTTCTTCACCCAGCGTGTGAATCACATCTTCGGGAGCGATGTTCGACGTTTGAGTTGTCACCGTCTTCGTACCGAGTGCCGCGCGATACTCCTCGGGAACAGTCAGGATGAATTCGCGGTGAGCGGCTTCCGCGTCGTGCAACTTGTCGAACATGTCTTCGGTCGTCTTGGTCGCTTTGGCCTGAACTTCGGAAGACTCTTCGAGGCTCGCCTCTTTTAAGTGCGCGGCGTACTGCGCCATGATTGCATCGACGACCTTGCGGGCATCCGCCGATTGAGGCCCGGAAAAACGAATCTCGATCACCGTCTGAACCGAACGGTCGTTGCCCGCCATTCGCTTGACCTTCAATCCATCTTGCACCGCCTCGACGAGGTCTTTCTCGTTGGCAAATGTCGGCAGCTTGCTGAGTTCTCCCAGCTCGACCGCCTTCTCGATGAACATCGGACTCGTGATGACCGGAATGTGATCGCTGGGCTTCGCCTGACCGGTCAACATCCGGTCCTCTTCGCGGACGGGAGGGGCGTTCTTGCGCGTGACCATCACCTGCGAATAGGCCGCGTATTCCGGCCCCGACCGCACGTAAGCCAGATGACCGAGCAACAGTCCGACGAGGCCCGCCGCCAGCAATCGCCACTTATGTTGAATGGCCAACTGCAGGTAATTGATCGGCAGACCTTCGGCCTCATCGTCCGGATTGACGTGACCGGGCAGAGCATCAGCGTGGAATTCGAGGTTGCGTTTCACGGTCTGAACTTTCGAGGGAATTTGTCACTTGTCATTTGGGACAGTGGTTAGTTGGGACAGTGGCGTGTTCGGCGCTGGCTCTTGCCTTCCCAAATGACAAGTGACCAATGACCACTGACGACCTACTGCCCGACTCCGACCGGAATGAGCGGTACAATCCGACCAACGGACCCTTGCTGCTGTTGGCGATGTTGGGCGACGTACCACGCGACGGTCCGTTCCAAGCCGTCACGCACCGAGACTTGCACGCTGTAACCGAGATCGCGTTTCGCGGCCGAAATGTCGGCCCACGAATGCTGCACATCACCAACCCGAGCGGGGGCGAAGTACGGCACGAATGGGACATCCAGTTGCTCGCAGATCATCCGGAGCAGCGTGATGAGATCGAGCGACTCACCGCAGGCACAGTTGTAAACCTGACCGCTGACATCGTCGGCCCACGATGCGAGCAGGTTGGCCTGCACGACATTGTCGATGAACGTGAAGTCACGCGACTGACTGCCATCGCCGTAGATGATCGGTTGATCGCCCGCCAAGAGTGCCGCGACGAAGCGCGGGATGACGGCGGAATACGGGCTGTTCGGGTCTTGTCTCGGCCCGAAGACATTGAAGTAGCGGAGTCGCACGGTTTCGAGACCGTACGTGGAGGCGAAGGCTTCGCAATAGAGTTCGGCGGCCAGCTTCGACGCGGCATAGGGCGACAACACCTGCGGCACTTGTCCTTCGTGCTTGGGCATCGTCCTTTGGTTGCCATACGCGCTGCTCGAACCGGCATAGACCACACGACGGACGCCGTTCTTGCGGCAGGCTTCGAGCAGATTGATCGTCCCCGTGGCACAGGCCGCGTGTGTGTCGAGCGGTGTCTCGACACTGCGCGGAACAGATGCGAGTGCTGCTTGATGGAAGACGACTTCCACCCCCTGCACTGCCCGCGTCATCGCGTTCAGGTCGCAGAGGTCGGCCTGCATGAACTCGACGCGACCTTCAAGATGCGACAAGTTGTTCAGCGAACCGGTCGAAAGATTGTCCAGCACGCGCACGACATGTCCGTCTTGGACCAAGCGCGTGGCGAGATGAGACCCAATGAATCCTGCGCCACCTGTTACCAGATACGTTGTCACGTCGTGTGCCCCTGTGAATCGAGAGAGTCCGAAGTTCGTGATGAATTGCGCCGCACTCGTCGCGCAGACGTTGCCGTCTGTTGCCGAGAATCGACTGCGTGGAAACCTAGCATCGTTTTCTGATCGAGGCGCGAGGCGTTTCGACAACACGGCAGATTCTTGTGGGCGAGTTCTCCCTCACGACCGGCACGGTTCCTACATCCGTGCTTCGGCCCTGCCATCCGCGCGGTCTCCTCTGATCCGAGGAAAGGAATCGCACGGATGGCAGGGCCGCCGCACGGGTGAAGAGTAGCGGAAGGGATCGTGACAAGCTCAGGCGTGCGCGATCATCGTCGCGTCACTTCAACCCGACCATCGCGTCCTCATCTGAGACGGTAGACGGGAGCGAGAGTCTCAGCGTGGCGGCGATCAGGCGATGGTCGGAACCGGCCGACTTGCCGATCTGGCACGCAACCACATTCCACTCGGGCGAGCAGAGAATGTGATCGATCCGCGCCCACGGCAGGTTCTCGGGCCAGAAGCGGTTCGCCTTGCAGGGGGACGTGTAGCCGTAGCCGACGCCCGCCAAGTCGAACGCACTTTGGAAGTCGCCCCAGTGACGTTGGAAGACTTGGCTCGACACCGGCGTGTTGAAGTCGCCGCACAACAAGAGCGGCTTGTCACCGCGCGCCGCTTCGACCTGCTCGCGGATCAGGATCGACTCCTCCTCGCGCTGGACAACGGCCTCTTCCAGTCGCCCCGTGCCGTCACCGTTGAACAGCGACCGCTTGGTCAACTCCATCAAGCCGCGTCGCGCGGTCATCTGGTGAATGTCGCTCAAGACGACGGGACCGCGCGGCGTTCCGATCTCGACGACCAGTCCGGCGGAGCGCTCGAAGCTGAGAATCTCAAAGTCGGCGAGCTTCTTGATTGGCCAGCGCGATCCAACCCAGTACCGGTCGTGGCTGATCGTGTGCCAGTCGCGATAAGTCTCTTCGAGTAGCGGTGACAGCGGGAAGGCTTCTTGCAGCGCGATGACATCCGGCTGAATGACGGCGATCTCTTCGAGTACCTTGGCGAAGTTCGGTTGGAACGCCTGGACGTTGCAACTGACCAGCTTTAACTCGAATTGATCTGGTGTGGCGACAGGAGTACCAGCCAAGCGTGAGACCGGCAGCGACAGTCCCATGAACGGCCCCAGCACGACCATCAACGACACGGCATTCACCGCCAGCGACGGTCGATGCCAGAACAATGACGCCACCAGCAGTCCAAGCGTCGGAGCTACGAATGGCATTCGTGGTGCAAACGTCAGCACGGCACTCACCCACCAGCTCTCGGAAACGATGAAGATCAGCCAGCACAGCACACCCAATGCGGCGAGGTTGAATAACGACAAACTCAGCACCCACGCGGCCGCTTGTTTTGAAGCAGCGGCGGTCGGTTGAGGCGGTGAGTACAAGTCGTTCGGGTCGTATTGGTCGGACATCGCAGTCACTCGTGGAGAGGGTGTGGGGGCAAACCGATCGGATCGCAGTGGAATTCGTTTAGCAGCTCGTTGAAAAAAAGGGTTTGCAGTAACCCGCAGCGTGAACGAGGGACAGTGGTGTTTCTCTAAGACTTGGCAATGCCACCGTCCCTCGCTCACGCTCTTAGAAGTTGCGCTATTCATGATTTCGCCCCAAGGGGGCCTCGGAGATCAGCCCAGGGCCAGCGAAGCCCAAGCGAGCGCCGCCCTAGGTTTGTTGGCGTGTATTGATCGTGCCCTGGAGGGGCACAGGGGGTTTGACGGATCGGTCTCGCACGCCGTGTGGTCTCGACCAATAATTCCCGGGCCCCTTCAGGGCACACATTTCCGACTTTCCGTATCCCAGGGCGGCGCTCACGTTGTTCGCTAGCCTTGGGCTGATCTCCGAGGCCCCGTTGGGGCGAAGACAAC
>JAYTXB010000611.1:0-1075 GCA_043743205.1 Schlesneria sp. | reverse complement strand
GATCGGTCGCGGCACGTGTGGCGGAAGAGCTGGGTGTGACCGTCGGACGCGAGGTCGGATTCAAGGTGAGGTTCACCGACGCGACCTCGCCGCAGACGTACATCAAGCTGATGACCGACGGCATTTTGCTCGCCGAGAACCAGCACGACCGCTGGCTCGATCAGTACGACACGATCATCGTCGATGAAGCGCACGAGCGATCGCTCAACATTGATTTTCTGCTGGGCAACCTGCATCGACTCGTACTCAAGCGGCGGGAATTGAAGGTCATCATCACGTCGGCCACGATCGACGCCGAGCGATTCGCCAATCACTTTCGTTCCGTGGCGGGTGAAGTGCCGGTGCTGGAAGTCTCGGGCCGCACGTATCCGGTGGAGATTCGTTACCGCCCGCCCGCACCCGACGACGAAGGGAACGAACCCGACATCCAACGGGCGATGGCGGATGCGGTGGCCGAAGTCACGGCGCATGGTCCCGGTGACGTACTGGTCTTCATGCCGACCGAGCGTGAGATTCACGAAGCCTCGAAAACACTGCGCGGCCAGACGTTTGGAGGCTCGAAGGTGGAACTACTGCCGCTCTACGCGCGGCTCTCCGCCGCCGAACAGCAGCGTGTATTTCAAACGTCGTCCACACGACGGATCATCATCGCGACCAACGTGGCCGAGTCCTCACTGACCGTCCCCGGCATCCGCTACGTCGTGGATACTGGCACGGCGCGGATCAGTCGGTACTCACCGAAGAACAAGTTGCAGCGACTGCCGATCGAAGCGGTCTCGCGGGCGTCGGCCGATCAACGGGCGGGGCGCTGCGGACGGTTGGGGCCGGGCGTTTGCATCCGTCTCTATTCGGAAGAGGACTACGCCAGCCGCGAGCGATTCACGGCTCCCGAGATTCTGCGGTCGAACCTCGCCGACGTGATCCTGCAAACGAAGATGCACGGACTGGGAGCGATTGAAGAGTTCCCGTTCCTTGAAGCGCCGAAGCCGGACGCGATTCGAGACGGCTACAAAACGTTGTTTGAACTCGGGGCCGTCAATGACCGTCACGAGTTGACGGACCTCGGGCGAAAGCT
>JAYTXB010000610.1:0-3675 GCA_043743205.1 Schlesneria sp. | reverse complement strand
TCGTCTTTGGGTTTGTCGGACCAGAACTGACTGCGGACGATCACGGTCGGGTTGCCGTGACGCTTGAGTTCTGCCAGCAGCTTGGCGAACGCGGAACTGAACTTGGCTTTGGCGTCGTCGGTTGCAAGGGCGGCGGAGTTTTCGCCAATCGCGACGATCACCAAGTCGGCCTGGAATTCCAGTTCGTCCTTCAAGCCTTCCGCCAAGTTGTAGGCTTCGAGTTGCCGCTCGAAGTCGGCGATGTTCTTGGCCTTCACTTCAGGGCGACCGCCCGCCGCTTTCGCAATTTGCGCGGTCAGCAGATGAACGTAATCCTTCTCCTCGGCACTCGCCGCCATGCCCCAGTTTCCCGTCCAACCGATCTGTGGCGCGGGGCCATGCAGCGTGATGCTGTTCCCCAGAAACAACACTTTGTTCACACGCAACGTGCCGACTCGCAACTCTTTCACGACCTCAACGACCGGCTGCGCTGAGTCCGCTTGTTCAGCGGCCCGACACTCCCGCCAGCTCATCGTGCCGAGGACCATTCCCCATGCGACTCGAAACCAAACCCGTCGCAGCATTTCAATTCTCCTTCGATCAGCGGGACGATTCGCACAAACAACGTGACCTGCCGTTCTCTCATGAACCGACAGTCTGAATTCCGATACAGGTTTCGAGGCGATCACGAATGAACGCCGCGAATTCCGGAACTCGCTCATTGTGCCGACCATTCCAGCGTGGGACTACGGTAGATCATTTGGAACACGCTGCCTAAGCTGCTATCCACTTGCCTGCTCGCCCGCCCGGTGTCACGCCTTCTCGATCATGCCGCTTTCAGTAGACCGTTCCATGCAGACCACAATGCGGTGCGAAGCTCTTGTCCCGTTGCGCCCGTTCCCTGCAAGTTTCGCGGTGCCGCTGGCTCTCTCGCTGGGCATCATGTTGCTCGGGCAAGTTGTTTCGGCCACCGAGCCGCCAACCGGTGAGATCGTCTTTAAGGCGAAGTGCGCCTCGTGTCACGGGGCGATCGGCGAGGGGACGAGCAAGAATTATCCTCAGCCTTTGATCGGCGATCTCTCGATTGGCGAGTTGACCCGGTACATCGAGCAGACGATGCCCGAGGACAAGCCGGGGACGTGCGTCGGTGAGGAGGCGGCTCACGTGGCCGAGTTCATCCACGGCGCGTTCTACTCGCCCACGGCGCAGGCTCGGAACAAACCGGCTCGGATCGAGTTGTCGCGTCTCACCGTCAGGCAATATCGCAATGCGGTCGCCGACTTGATCGGCAGCTTTCGTCAGGGAGCGAAGCCGGACGCTCAGCAGGGTCTGCGCGGCGAATACTTCAAATCTCGACGGCACAACGGCAAGGATCGGGCGATCGAGCGGATCGACCCCGTTGTCGCTTTCAACTTTGAGGACAAAAGTCCCGACGCGGAGAAGATGGAGCCGCACGAGTTCTCGATCCGCTGGGAAGGTTCCGTGCAGGCTCCCGAAACGGGCGAGTACGAGTTCATCGTGAAGACGGACCAGTCGATGCGGCTGTGGGTGAACGACCTGAACCAGCCGCTGATCGATGCCTACGTGAAGTCGGGGAGCGGCACCGAGTACTCGCAGCCTCTGTTCCTGTTGGGAGGCCGTTCGTATTCGCTGAGGCTGGAGTTCTCGAAGGCCAAGCAGGGGGTCGATGACAAGAAGGCGAAAGAGAAGCCTCCCGCGAAGGCGATGATCTCGCTCGAATGGAAGCGGGCGCATCGCATTGCCGAAGTGATTCCCGCGCGGCAGCTCTCACCCGGCCGCTTCCCCGAGACGTTCGTCATTGCCACACCGTTTCCGCCCGATGATCGGAGCATCGGTTACGAACGCGGCACGACCATCTCGAAGGAGTGGGATCAGGCGACGACCGACGCCGCGATTGAAGTGGCTGCGTATGTCTTGTCGCATCTCACCGAGTTGTCGGGAGTGAAGAGTGACGCCAGCGATCGCGAACCGCGTCTGCGCGAGTTCTGCCGCAAGTTCATCGAGCGGGCATTTCGGAGGCCGCTTTCCGACGAGCAGCGTCAGCTTTACATCGACCAGCAATTCGCCGAAGCAGGCGACCTGAATGCCGCCGTCAAACGAGTTGTTTTGTTGGCGCTCAAGTCGCCGCGCTTCCTGTATCGCGAAGTTGGAGAGTCCTCGGACGGATATGACGTGGCGTCGCGCATCGCCTTCGGATTGTGGGACTCACTGCCGGATCAGGCGCTGCTCGACGCAGCGGCCAAGGGCCAGCTTGCCACTCGCGAGCAAGTGGTCTCGCACGCCGAGCGGATGGTGGCCGACGGGCGCTGTCGCTCGAAGCTGCGTGACTTCCTGATGCAGTGGCTGAAGGTCGAGCACGTCCCCGACTTGGCCAAAGATGCGGAAAAATTTCCCGAGTTCAGTCCGGGGATCGCGAACGATCTGCGCACGTCGCTCGAACTGTCGGTCGATGAGTTGGCGAACGGCGAGGCGACGGACTTCCGCCAGCTTCTGCTCGCCGATGCGGTCTATCTGAACGGACGCCTCGCGAAGTTTTATGGAGCCGACTTGCCCGAGGAGGCCGCGTTCCAAAAGGTCACGTTGGACTCGGGAGAGCGAGCGGGCGTGCTGTCGCATCCGTACCTGATGACGGGCTTCGCGTACTCGGCCACCAGTTCGCCGATCCATCGCGGCGTGTTCATCGCTCGCAGTGTGCTAGGCCGTTCGCTGAGACCGCCGCCGGAAGCGGTTGTGCCGTTGGCACCGGACCTGCACGCCGACCTGACGACTCGCGAACGAGTCGCCCTGCAAACCAAATCCGAATCGTGCATGGCCTGCCACCGCCTGATCAATCCACTCGGATTCACACTGGAACATTTCGACGCCGTCGGTCGATATCGCAAGGATGAGCAGGGGAAAGGGGTCGATACATCGGGCAGCTACCGCACTCGCACCGGCGAACTGGCGACCTTCTCTGGCGTCCGTGAACTGGCGAAGTACCTCGCCGAAAGTGAGGAGACTCACGCCGCGTTCGTTCAGCAACTGTTCCACAACATCGTCAAACAACCGATCCGAGCCTACGGCACCGAAACTCAGGCCAATCTCAAGAAAGCATTCGTCGCGGGCGAGTTCAGCATCCGCAAGCTGATGGTCGAGATCATCGCGACCAGCGCGTTGACTTCATCCACATCCAACCCGCAAACTGCCACCATCAAATAGCCCGCCAACCGACCTTCGTTCGCTCGGCATCCCGCATCATTGGGAGCATCACTGTGACTGCCGCGCTCTCCGAAAGATTGGAAGCATTCATTCAAGCCGAAGTGGCAACGGGTCACTACGCCACACGAGAAGATGTGATTGCCGCCGCCGTCCACCAAATGCAATTGCGGTCGGCAGAAAGTGGAGAGATGGCAAACCTCAGACTCGTATTGGCAGAAGCGGATGGAGACTTTGATGGCAAGAGAGTTCGACAGTTTGCGGACGAACCTGAACTGCGGGCGTTTGCCGAAGTGATCAAGTCGCGCGGGCGAGTTCGTCTGACCTCGGGGCAAGCGTTGAGCGATCGCCCTGAATCCGTGTCCGAGGCAGACGAAATCCGCAATCAGGAGTTTGATGAAGCATTGGCTAAGACCAACCGCAAATATGGCCGCGCCCTCAAGAAGTTGGCGGAGTGAACTGTGTCCGCACTACTCCTCT
>JAYTXB010000609.1:0-2121 GCA_043743205.1 Schlesneria sp. | reverse complement strand
AAATTAGCCGCAGGGCGCTAGCCCCGGTTCAGCGAAATCGAACCGGGGCTAGCGCCCTGCGGCTGATGTACCACAAGAATCAACACGAATGGCGGAGAGACCAGTTTCGCAACGCCACTGTCCCTCGCTCACGCTGCGGGTTACTTTTTCAACGGGCTGCTACGGTCGTCGCCGACTGACGAACCGTTGTACGGAGACGGTGGCACTCAAGACCTGAATTGTTTCTCTCGAACACTTCGACTCGTTGACGCTTCTCCGAATGGCCGAGAAGATGCTGATGAGATTGGAACTGCTTGTTGAATTGCTCTCAGCTTGGCAGAAATCGCCGAAGGAGATGAATCATGCGACGCTCACTCATTACTTTGGGACTGCTCGTCGCGGTCAGTGTTGTGCCTGCCGTGGCTTCGGCTCAAAACCGAAATACGAACACCAACACGGGCGGCTCGACCGGGTTTGGAAACACGGGTTCCTCCGGATTCGGCAGCACGAGCGGATCATCGCCGTTCGGGAACAGCGGGTTCGGCTCGAATGCGACGGGCGGGTTCGGTGCGAACGCGGGAGCGGGCGGTCTCGGCGGCCAGACAGGGTTTGGAGCGAACGGCCAAACGGGGGTTGGTGCCAACGGCCAAGTCGGCGCGAATGGGGCCAATGGTGGCATCCTCGGTCGCAATGCGAATGCCAACCAGTTGCTCGGCCGCAACACGCAGAACCAAGGGATGCAGGGGAACAACACTGGCGGCGGTGGTCGCGGTGGCGGCGGTGGTCGCGGCGGAAATGGTCAGGGAGGACAGAACGGCGGTGGCAACAATGCCAACGCCAATCAAACGCCACTCGTGAGACCTCGCCAAAAGATCGCGTTTGACTATCCGACTCCCACGACATCGGCCCTGCAAACCACGATCGAAGGCCGGCTGACCAAGCTCTCGCTCAAGAACCCCAGCCTGAAGAGCGTCATGATCGCGGTGGAAGACAAGGGCGAAGTGGTCCTGCGCGGCGAGGTCGCCTCCGTCTCGGCAGCCAAACTGGCCGAGAACATGCTGCGACTCGAACCGGGCGTGAGAACCATCCGCAACGAACTCTCCTTCCCCGCACCGGCGACGGATGAGTGATGCGAGCGGCAAGAAGAAATGTCCCTGTAGGATGGGCACTCTTGCCCGTTCGGCTGGAAGACAGAAATCTGGACGGGCAAGAGTTCCCATCCTACATCGCGGTACGACAATTCCTGCCGCTCGCCTTATGAGTTGCCGTCGCTGACGATGCGCCCGATGCTGGGGCTCGATTGGTCTGAAGACTTCGAGTTGCCTCTTCTGGAGATTCGCCATGTGCGCCTCGCGACTGTCGATCGTGCTGCTGTTACTCACACCCCTCGTGACGATGGCTCAGCCCAAGCCGAGTGAGATTTCGTTTGGCGACGCCGTCATCGAGAGCCACCTCACCTTGGAAGCGTCGCGACTGAGCGAACGCATTCACGAGGGAGCCGACTCGAAGGAGGAGTGGGAGGCCAAACGCAGCGAACTCAAACGCGAGTTCTTCGACATGCTCGGGCTGTGGCCGCTGCCGGAGCGGACGCCACTGAACGCGAAGATTACCGGGACGATTCAGCGCGAGGCATTCACCGTCGAGAAGGTTCACTTTCAGAGCAAGCCCGGTTTGTATGTGACCGGCAATCTGTACCTGCCGCAGAAGATTGAAGGGAAGTTGCCCGCCGTGCTGTATGTCTGCGGGCACTCGGGCAAGGGACGCGACGGGAACAAGACGGCGTTTCAACATCACGGGATGTGGTTCGCCACGCACGGCTATGCCTGCCTGATCATCGACACGCTGCAACTGGGCGAGGTCGCGGGGATTCATCACGGCACGTACAACCGCGAACGTTGGTGGTGGCATTCAGCGGGGTACACGTCCGCCGGCGTGGAGTGCTGGAACGGCGTGCGGGCGATCGACTACCTCCTTTCGCGTCCTGAAGTCGATCCCGACCAGATCGCCGTCACGGGGATCAGCGGTGGCGGTGCGGCGACGTTGTGGATCGCGGCGGCCGACGAACGAGTGAAGGTGGCGGTCCCTGTCAGCGGGATGAGCGATCTCGAAAGCTATGTGGTGGACAAGGTCTGCAACGGCCAC
>JAYTXB010000608.1:0-8345 GCA_043743205.1 Schlesneria sp. | reverse complement strand
TCGAGCGGGAGGAAGGCGGCTGGTTCTGGGAGAGGTTCTGGTTCGGCGGGTTGGTCATGGGCAGGCTCACTCATCGGGTGGGAGGCCGAAGCACCTGAGAGACCTTGGTAAACAGGGTCGATCCACAGGCCGCGTTCGTCGATCACCATGATATCCATGTCGCGATGAATATTGATCCTGTTGCGCTCGTAATCGACCCAAGTTTGGACCAGATCGTTTTGAGCTTGCAGGACCGCATTCAACGCATTCAACAGGTTCAGACCGGTGTTGCCCGTACTGGCAGTGGTGCCACCGCGCCCGACCTGTTGCTGTGTACTCGGACTCTTGGCGTTCTCCACTACAATATCGAGTTGAAGTGCCGCTTGGCGCAGATTCTTCCGGCTCGTCTCAAAATTCAGGCGGGCTACATTTAACTGCCGCCAATCGGTCCGGACATCAAACTTCACCTGATCTTCCTGACGCATGTACTCGCGACGCAGCCGCTGATACGCAATGAGCGACGCCCGATAGGCATTCCGTTCGGCGACTTGATCGATTGGCGCGGTCATCTGGAGACCCAGCCGGAACGAACTGTTGTCGGCTCGAAAATCGAGTGGCCGGTTGCCAATGCCCGAGGTCCCGATGTCACCCGCCGCGACAACATTGAGGACCGCTTCCAACCTGTTCGCGGCGACTTCCATCGCGCGGCGGGCGTCCATGACCCGACCACGTGAGTTCATCAGGTCGAGCCGATTGTCGAGAGCCAGTGCAACGGCGGTCTCTTGCGAGACATCGAAATCTGGCAGCGAAATCAGTTCCGCTCGCAGACCGACCTGCACGACTCGTAAATTCTGCACGACAGTGAACAGCTCTTCACGTTCTTCGCGCATGGCGATCAGTGCGGTCTGTCGGTCCTCACGACTGACCGCGTCGTTGGCCAATCGTTGTTCGATCTGCTTCAGTTCCTCTGCGGCTTTCTCGAAGGCTCCGCGTATCGTGCGAAAGATCACGCGATCGCGTTCGAGGGCGAACTCGACCAGCCCGCGCGACTTCTCGAACTTCAATTTTGCCAACCGTTGCGGCGTGTTCTGAGCAACCGCCTGAAAGTCGGACTCGATTAATTGAATGCCGCTCGTCCGCACTTCTTCGACCATCATCGCCAGGCGACGCGCGTTCGTTCTCAGCACCTCCAGTGGCGGGTCTTCGTCGTCGATGGATTCAGTGACGTTCGCGAACTCCAGCACTTCCAACTCCAACTCGTTGATGCGCGGGTCGATAAGTTGAAACTGCTTGAGCAGCGTCCGGTCGAGCGTGACCTGCATGTCAGTCGGCAGTCCGAGGAACAGTTTGTAACGGTCGAGGGCATCCGCAAAGTTCCGTTCGAGCGTGCGGAGTTGGTTCTCTTGTTGAGTCAGTCGAGTCGCGAGTTGCAGCATGTCGGCGGTGATGACGCCGGTGCGGAGTTGGTCAAAGAGGCCGCGCACGGCGAGCCGGTACTCGGCGTCTGCGTTCAGTGCCAGTAACAGCTCCTGCTCGGCGGCCGTCATCGGTTCGGACGCCGTCCAACGCAGAATACGACTTCCTGTTAGGTACTCGATCTTCGTCGTGAGCGTTGCGGGGAACTCGATCCCCTGCGGCAACGCTCCCTGTTGCAAGCGTCGAAACGGCGTCTGCGCGGTCAGCGCGCGCTGCCGTTCCGTTTGAACGTAGAGTCCCTGAATGTTGTCGCGCTGATTGCGAATTTGCTGCGTGAGTTGGAGCAGCCCAAGAAACCCAACCCCCGATGCCGACGCGGTTGTTCCCGTCACCGTCACGCCACTGATGCTCGCACCACCACCACCGCCCGCGTTGCCCCCTTGTCCGGCTGCCACCGTGTCAACAAAGAACAGCTTGCGATACCGCGCCAGTGTGCGCAGGTCGTACAACACTTCGCGTTCGCTGAGCGTGAGATTCTCCAGCACGATCTTGCGACCTGCTCCCAGTAACAGTGGTTGGACCAATGAATACGACAGCACCGACGCCGAACTCGTGTTGTTTCCGCCCGAAAACAGCCACAACGTGTTGTTTGCCATTTCTACGATCCACTGGCCACCCGTCGGCAGGACTTGGCTCAGGCCAAACCTTGAGTTGAAGTTGGCACGATCGACACGAGCCAGTCCGGCTCCGGGCAGAGTGGTGTTGGTGAACGTCCCCGTCGGTTCACGAGCCCCCAATCCCAGATAACGGACGTTGAATTGAAACTGATCGAGCGTGAGTTGCAACGCCGAGAGGTACGCGTTCTCAACCTGTGTCTGGTAGTCACGGCTGTTGATGTTCGCGAGTTCAATGGCCTGCGCCAGTGAGAGGTCTTGAATCGTCGGCACCGGCTCGGCATTGGCGGTCGTCACGCGGCTGATCGCTTCGGGCGAAGTCGCACTAACCGTGGTCAAACCGTCAGACAACTCGTAGTCCACCGCAGGGTTCGGCGGAGCGAGACCAAAGTTCGCCAACCACGCCGGATTTTCGATCGACATCGACTCACCGAACTCATGCCAACTCTTGTAGCCGCGCATTCCATGCACGGAGTCCATGTATTGGCTTGCTGCCGGATCGTCGGGAGGAAGCGGAGCACAGTCAGGATCAAACGGGTCGTAGAACCGGCTGCGCGCGTCGGCTTCGACCGTCGTGCGCGGCAGGTTCCAACGCGGATCGAATTGCTTTCGTTGGAGTAGGTTGTACGTGTCGAAGTCGGCTTGAGATCGCCAGAACGGGCGCGAACACCCGCTTCCGAGCAGCAGCTCGAACAGGACCAACACGGCCAACGCGATTCGATGGCGAGGCAACTTCATCACGCTTCGTCCTTCACAAGTTGATTCACCAATCCCAGCGCCGACAGCATTTGTTCCAACGCGCGGTGCGGCGAGTGCCCCTCAGACTCACCCTCCTCATCGTGACCCGGCTCCGCCCAACTCGACTGCACCGAAGAACCGTGCTCGTCGTGTCTCGTGACTTGCTGCAATGTCATCGAGACTCGCAATGAGACCGAGGGAACCAGCTTCAAACCGGTACGAACGGCTTGGCTCTCGGCCAATTGACCGAGCAGGACTCCCAGCGTGGATCGGTCATCAGCCGGAACGCCTTGCAGTTGCCGAACAGCCCAATGGGACTTCGCCGCTTCCACTCGCTCGACCAGTGTCGCCCCCGTCGCGCTGAGCAACAGCACACGTTTTCGCCGATCGGCATGAGACCGTAAACGATCGACCAAGCCGACTTGAGACATCCGCTCGATCAAAGTGCTGACGTTCGATTCCGACTGCATCAACCGCTCGGCCAACTCCGACTGAGACAGCCCCCTCGCACCGGCTGAACTGAGCGACGCCAGTACCGAGTACCGTACCTCCGTCAATTCAAACTGGTCGAGGAACTCCCCGAGCCTCAGTCGAATAAACGAAGCCACCCGCAGCAAACAGTCCAATGTTTCATTCGCCGTCGATGCCGAGAATGAGTTCGCTGTGTTCACCGTTCGCTCCGCAAGGTCCATCCGCACGTGCCTCTTCAATGTTGCTATCTGAATAGATTGGCTTCCGATCTTCTTCTGGAATCTTGATGGCGAGGTCTTTGAACGGAACACGCCATCGCGATGCCCTTCGCATCGGGATGATTCGACCAAGAATGGTTCGAGACTGAAGGACTTTTCGGCAAAGGTGGAAAAGTCGCGACTGTTGGGGAAGCAATTCAGTTTCGTGGTGTTCGTTGTGATCAAGTAAACCGTGCCAAACGTGGGGATTGCGACGCGGGGTCGAGAACCGGCGAAGACTGCCGGTCCCGTCGGTCGATCTCCTTTGGCCAGCCTCTTCGTCGAGTCACATCGGTTTGGCGCTCGCCACCGCAGGGGGCCGATCAGCATGTCGTTCTCTCGCAAAGAAGATGCTTGAGACCCACTGATCACCCGGCTAACATCTGCCCCGCGTGAACCCCTTCGCCACTGGGCCATAACTCGGTGTTCACTTTTTCTCAGTCCTGCGGACCCCCATCCGATGAGTGACCTGTTGCAATTGGAACTGACAGACCGCCAACGCGAACTCCTGCTGCGCGGCTTGCGCTTCGTCCGCAGCAGCCGCATGTTGGAGATTCGCGCTTCGTCCGACATCACCGACGACGAACGCAAAGATGAGTTGGTCGAACTCCGCGAGCTGTCCGACTTACTGGGACAGAGGGCCGCAGCAGCCAAGCCCGCCACCGTATGACGTGATCGACTCACGTCGAGTCAGCGCTTCCCTGCGAAGTACGACAAACAATCCGATCAACAAACAGCCGTCGAACGATTCGACGGCTGTTTGCATATTGGTCGCCAATCGTTGCCTCGTCGCTCCGCCGACGAGACTTCCTGACCGGTCAATTCCCAGAGCGTGAGGTATCGAAACTCGATCCCAATTCCGTCTGACCAAACTGCGGTCCTGAAGAGGCTGGACATTCGATCGGTTCACCCCTCGCCTCCGTTTTTCATATGTTCTCTGGACCTGCCATCCGTACTTCTTCGCGCGAGCCGAGACGGTGAGCGCGGAGTTGCGAGTCGCCGCCGTTTGGGGTATCGCCTGCCGTCACGTCACGTGCCTGCCGTTTTCCAATGAGGTTCGAGTTTTGATGTCGTTCACCGCTAAGGAGGTTTCCGCTGCGATTCGCCACTTGCAACAAGTCGATCCCGTGATGAAGGGACTGATCGCACAAGCGGGTCCGTTCACACTCAAGCCGAAGCGAGACCGATTTGGAATGTTGGTCCGCTCGATCGTGTCGCAGCAGATTTCAACGAAGGCTGCCAAGTCGATTCACACACGGCTGATGGAGTCACTCGGATCGGAGCCGCTCGGTCTGCGGTCCTCTGGAGCGGGCAAAGTCACGCCGCTGCTATTGATTAGCCGCACGCCGGAAGAGCTGCGCGAGGTCGGTCTCTCGGGGCAGAAGGTCAGCTACTTGAGAGACCTTGCCGAACGAATGCTCGATGGACGATTGCGTCTCGATCGGATTGGTCGCTTGTCTGACGACGAGGCGATCGAACACTTGATCCAAGTGAAGGGAATCGGACGTTGGACCGCACAAATGTTTCTGATGTTCTCACTCGGGCGACTCGATGTTTTTCCTCACGATGATTTCGGCGTAAGGTCGGCGATCCGCAATCTGTACGGGTTGAGCGACCTCCCCGACAAACGCCTCAGCCAAGAGATCGCCGCGCCGTGGACACCGTACCGCACAGTCGCCTCGTGGTACTGCTGGCGGTCGCTCGATGCGAAGTAGAGAACGTCGGAGCTACGTGACTCAGCGGTTCGCGCCGGGAATCCACAGCACGTCGTCGCGGCCGTCGTGGTTGGCGGCACGGGACAAGACGAACAGCAGGTCCGAGAGCCGATTGAGATAGATCACGACCTGCGGGTTGACTCGCTCGTGAGCGGTCAGGTCCAGCACGCCGATCTCGACGCGCCGACAGACGGTGCGGGCCTGATGCAGATGCGCGGCGAGGACCGAGCCACCGGGAAGAATGAAGCTGGTCAGCGGTTGTAGTCGTTCGTTGGCGGCGTCGATCCAGCGTTCGAGCTGCTCGACTTGAGCCGCCGAGACTCGCAACGGTGTGTACGCGGGAGGCTCATCGGACTCGGGAATGCAAAGGTCCGCACCGACATCGAACAGATCGTTCTGAATGTGAGACAACAGTTTCGACAAGGCCGCGTCGGGCGCAACCGTGAGTGTCAGGCCAAGGACGGCATTCAGTTCATCTACGCCGCCATAAGCCCGAATCCGCAGATCGGTCTTCGGTACACGACGCCCATCGCCGAGTGAAGTCTCACCCGCGTCGCCGGTCTTGGTGTAGATGCGGTTGAGATAGACCACGCGAGGATATTCCATGAGGCTGAAGGTGTGAAACACGATTTTGTATCTCACGCGGCCGTGAGTGCGATGTTCTTGGCGAGCCGTGTGCCGTAAGGCCACGGGTTTCTTGTTCCGTAGTGCCCACCACAATCGGTTGTGGAATGGTGACCCAGACCGTCGAGCTTGTGGCACGGTCCAAAACCCGCAGCCTTACGGCATGCGGCTCGCTAATCGCTCATCTTGGGTTGCGTGAAATAGAGTCGCCGTACCCGTTCGCTACTTCTCGATGCGGTAGAGGTGCGTGTTGGTTCTGAGGAGCAGCGACTCATCGAAGACGGCGGGGGAGGCCATGTGGCGACCGTCGAGTGTGTTCACGGCGACCTCGTCGTACTCCTTGCCGGGGCGGATGACGGTCGTCTTCCCCTCTTGGTTGCCGAAGTAAATTTTGCCATCGGCGAACAGGGGCGATGCCGAATAGTTGCCCGCGATGCGCTTGCTCCAGACGACTTCGCCCGTCTTCGTATCGGCACTCGACGCGACACCCTGGTCGGTGACGTAGTAAATCTGATCGTCCACGACGACGGGCGACGGCATCGCGGGGACTTGCTTCGCGATGCGCCACGCGATGTGAGTGTCGGTGATGTCCCCTTCGCCACCGAGCTTGATCGCGACGAGCTGCGGCTGCATGAAGCCGGTACAGATGCAGACCAGGTCACCCGCGATCACGGGAGCCGGAACGTTCGAGAAGCCTTCGCCGTGACGGACCTTCCAAATCTCATCACCCGTCTTGGGATCGTAAGCGACGACCCATTGCGCTCCCGGCACGATGACCTGATCGCGACCGGCGGCATGGACGGACAAGGGCGATGCGAATGCCTTGTGGAAGTCGCCGACGAAGCCCTTCATTTTGGGCCGCTTCGTTTTCCAGACCTGATCGCCAGTCAGTTTGCTCAGCCCGACCACGTACTGCTGGTCGGTTCCATCGCACGGCACGATCAGCACGTCGCCGGAGACAACTGGCGAGCTGCCCGCACCGACGGCATGCTCCGAGGGAAGCTTGGCCTGCCACTTCACTTTACCCGTGTAGGTGTCGAGGCACGCGGTGCCGAGTTCGCCAAAGTGACACAGCAGCAGATTGCCATCAAGGATCGGCGTCGGTGAGGCGTAGCTGTTGAGCGAATGCACGGGCGGCGGGTTCTTGGCTTGCAGGAGTTCGACGTTACTCAACACCTTGCCGGTCGCGGCGTCGATGCTGATCGCGCGGAACGTCACCGAGCCCACAAGGCTCAATTGCTTCGCCATCGGGTTGCCCGCGAGCTTCACCTTCGCCTGTTCCAACTCGTCACCGGTTAGTGCTTGTTCGACAGCGGTCGTCATCCAAATCGTCTTGTCGGCGAAGACGGGCGACGACCAGCCTCGCCCCGGAATCTCGGTCTTCCAGCGCACGTTCTCGGTCTCGCTCCATGTCGAAGGGAGGTTCTTCGCGTCGGCGTGACCTTGCCCATCGGGTCCGCGAAACTGCCGCCATTCGGCCGCATGTGTGAGTGAGTTCAAGCCGAGCGCAGTCAGCGCGGCGAAGACGATCAGGAGTGGGCGTGTTCGCATGAGGGTCTCGACTGGTAAATGAGCAGTTCCGTTGTCGGCACTGTGGGAGTGGGTGGGATTCCAAGCGGAGTAAGCGCTACGTCGTCGTGCGAGAGATTGGCGTGACTACGCAAGTTTCTCAAGCGAGTCCGATCGGAGGATAGCGACGAGCTTCCTCCGCGCGGTCGCCTCTCTGGTCTTCTGGGGTCGGGCGTCATCCTCGGAATGATCGAGGTGAGCCGGGTGAACCCCAAATCCCGACAGTGATTGATGCGCTGACTCTTAACATCGCTCACCAGCGTTCGACCGGCCCGTTGGGAACCTTGATGAGGGCTGTGGCGATTGGCGTGCGGCGTTCACCGTGACGGTCGCGAATTTCGGTGATGATCGCGTCGAACTCGGGGATGGTCTCGAAGAGTCGCAGTCGTTGTTCGAGGTCTTCCGGAACACCGAGCTTCGCGCCGTACCACGCGGCGAACTTCCGGAACAACAAGCAGCTGCGTTCGGCATGTTGCTCGGTCATCAGATGGAAGTGGCGAGCGAGGAAATCGACCTGCTCAGCGGGAGTCGGCTCGCGCGGGTCGCGACCGGCGGCGAGGTCACTCAGTTTTCGAAACAACCACGGATCGAGCATCGCGCCGCGACCCATCGCGACGGCAGCACAACCGGTGAAGCGTCTCATGTGAAGTGCGTCCTCGACGGTGCGCACGTCGCCGTTGCCAATGACCGGAATGCGCGCGACCGCCGCGACCGTCGCCGCGATGCCGTCGAGATCGACAGTTCCCTGAAAGCCCTGTGCTCGCGTGCGACCATGAATCGTGATCGCCGCCACTCCCGAATTTTCAAACCGGCGAGCCAACTGCGGTGAGGCAATGCTGTCGCGATCCCAACCGAGACGCATCTTGACCGTGACCGGGATGCTCACGGCGCAGACGACTCGT
>JAYTXB010000607.1:0-3591 GCA_043743205.1 Schlesneria sp. | reverse complement strand
GACGGTTCGGGTTTAATAGGAACATCTTGCGATCTGGCTGACCCACGGCCTCAAGGACCCAGGACTATTCGATCTACAAGACGTTTGGAAACATCGGTTGCCAGTGGACCAATGTAACTGCTTTGACAGTCATCGCCGTCTCTTGGAAGATACTAGGACTCTTTGAAATCCATCCGCCAGCTTCCGAAACGCGATTGAAACGGAAATCACACAACTCTCCACCACACACAAGTCCGCCATCGACTCGCTCATGACCCTCATTTTCCAGACCTTCAAAAATGTCTCACTTCTGTCTGCGTGAGATATAAACACCAAAACAGGATTGCCATGCCGCTTCAATTTCGCTGCGCCACAACACCGAAACTCCGCTGGAGTTCATTCTGGATGGTGCTGCTGTTGTTCGCTCCGATCATGGCCGCGAACGACACTGCCGCTCAGGCGAAAAAGAAGTCGGAGCCGACGGCCGGGCATCTCAAACCCGGCGACAAGACTCACCCGACCGACAAAGCTCCGAAAGAGTTGAGGTCGATGGTCCAAGACGGAACGGTCACACTGGTCTTCAGCAGCGAACCCGAGTTTGTCAAAGCCAACATCGGCAAAGCGCACTTCTATTTGCGGGTGACGCAGAAGTTCAAGTACGGCTTCTCGAAGTCCAGAAAAGATGAGTTGTGGCAGGTGAAGATCACGCCGAAGAATGTGGAACCAAGCGTCCACATGGAGCATGTCGTTCGCCTGCCTGTCAAATACAAGTCGGAAGCGGTGTGGAGCGGGAGACTGCTCCGCCATGAGTTCGATCATGTCGCGATCAGCCTCGATCCACGGCCCGTGTTGTTGCTGGAACACCTGTGCCGGAATCTGCCGCTGTTGGAACGAACCCTCGCGGCGGGTGAGGAACCCTCGGACGCGGTGTACAAACAGATCATCAACGAAGAATTCGCAAAGCGTCGCGATGCGGTCACGGATTTGATTCAGGCAAACTACGTGCTGCTCGATCAGGTCAGCAAGCACGGATCGATTCCGGTCCCCAATCGGGCGGAGTTCTTCGGGAAACTCTTCACGAAAGAGAATCTCGCTGAGCAAAAGTTTCCGTGTGTGACGGAGGTAATCGAACTGCTCGAAACGGCCCCCTTCCAACAGGCCGAACTGCGATTCCTGCCGCGCGACCCGACCGACAAATGAGGCGTGTTCAGATTCGAAGTCAGAGAGCATTGTTAAGGTGGGGCGAGCCTTCCCCACCGCGTTGAGCATCGAACAGGAAGCAACGTAGGACGCGTCACGATGCGACCGTCCCCACGATCAAGGGCCTTCCACCGTGATGGCCATGATGACCGGCGAGGTCACGTCGTTGCCTTTGATGAGTTCGATGGTTTCGATCTTTTCGGGGCGCTTTGGCGTGATGGTGAAGTAGCGGATTTGTTGGCCTCGCAGTTGGTAGGCGAACTTGCTTTGAGGGACATCAACTTTGCGGATGTAGTCGGCCCAGACCTCTCCGTTACGGGTGATGTGGTCTTCCGTTTGGCCGTCGGCGTACTTCAGGCGGAAGGTGAGTGTCGGGGTTCCGGCTGGCGCGGCGGGGAAGCCCCAGCCGCTGATCCCGCCGAGGACGTGGATCAACTTCGCGGGGGAGTTGCAGGTCAACGAGACACTTTTCGGCATACGCGGCGGTTTGTCCCCTTCGGTGCCGTGGAGCATGATCGCATTGGCAATGCGGTCGCCCTGAGGATCGATCAGGACGAACGGGATGTCTTGGAAGATTTTGGGAGACCAGTCGGGGAAGATTAGCTTCTGTTCGTCGTGTTCGCCGTCGTGGAACATCGCCTTGGTGGTGACGACGGTCGCGACCTTGGCCATTGGGATCGGCAGGTACTTGCCGCGCTGAGTGAGGAACTCCAGCAGGTTGGCGATCTCGTCGGGCTTGACCTGTTTTTCAAAACCTTCGGGCATGAGCGACTTGGTCGAGGCAATCAGCTCGTCGATGTCGTCGCGTTGAATGGCATGCTTCTTCCCTTCCGCATCGAAGATCTCGATGGCGGTCTTCGATTCTGAAGCGAGCAGTCCGTTCATCGTTCGTCCGTCGGCGAGGGCCACCGTATAGACGCGGTAGTTTCCTTCGACACTGCGGCTCGGGTCGATGATGTGGGTCAACAGTTCCTTCTTCGGATGGACGGCCATGCCGGTCAGGTCGGGACCGATCTTGGTTCCCTCGCCGCTGTGCGTGTGACACTTCGCGCACTGCTTCTTGAAGGTCTCTTTGCCCGCGACCGCGTCAGCCATTTGCTGCGTGAGCGGCATCAGTTCATCCAGAACTTTCTGGCGATCGGGGTTCGGCAGGCCGCCGCCTCGCGCCAGAATCCTCTTCGCGCGATCGGCCAACTTCTTTGAGGGGTGAGCGGTCAGGCTCTGCTTCTGGTCGAGCGAAAGTTCGCCCGCCTGAAGGACACCCTTGTCAATGGCATCGAGCAACGCTTCGCTCCAATCGGCGCGGCTGAGGAGAACTCGAATGGCCGACGGACGCATGGATGGCGTGAGCGACCCGAGTCCCGAAATCACGTTCGCGCCGACTTCGGGTGACTCACTCCGGCCGATCGCTTCAACGAAGCCTCGCCCCAGATCGGGCGAGCTGCGCGGCGTGATGATCGCCAGCACGTCGCTTGCGGCGGCGGCATCGAGGCGGCGGAAGTCGATCAACTGACGAGCCGCATCAATTCGTGCGGCCTCGGTCTGCTTGTCGTCCTTCGCGACGACCAGGAACGACGCGGCGATCTCGGCACCGTACTGTTCTAGCCTCTTGCTGCCGAGCCGCGTGGCGAACGTCGCCAACGGGCCGCGTGTGGCGGGAGGCAACTTCTTCAAGAGTTCGACGAGGCCCTCTTCCGCCTGGTCATCGAGTGTCGCGGTCTTTCCCTTCGGCCAGCCTTTGGCCAGCCCGGTGATGACGGCCATCGACACTTCGTCCTTCGCACCACCGAGCAACGGCAGCAGCGCGGCGATGGTCTCGGTCGGTGCCCCGCGCGAGTAGTGTTCGGCGACGATCATCAGCACGTCGGTCGGAGGGTTCGCCAACTTGGCATCCTTGTTCGTCAGCACGCCCTTCAAGAACGCGGCGTCATGCTTGGCAGCAGCCGATGTCGCAGCGTCCTTCAGCCAGCGATCTGCGGTCACGTCGGGCGAAGCCAATGCCTCACGCGCGGCGGTGGCCGCTTCGAGCGACGGCGGGAGATCGGCCAGAGTCAGCAGCGCGGCGAGACGAACTTGAGGGTTCTTGTCTCGCAAGACCGAGGTTTGCACGATCGGCAGGATGACTTCTTCATTGCGTGGCAGGACAAGCAGCGCGTTACGACGCACTCCCGCCGACGGATGCCGTAGTGCCCCGACGACGGCTCGATACGCATCGCGGTTCTGGCCATCGAGTGCCCCTCGTCCATGCAGCGCCCACAGCGCGTGATTGATGTCGGTGGCGAGACCGATCTCGTCCATCGACTGCTCCTTCACCATTTCAATCAATGACTGCACGACATCCGCTTGCCGCTTCTCCAACATCAACCGTTGCGCGTGTCGTCGCCAAAAGAAGTTCGAGTCATGCAGCGCGGC
>JAYTXB010000606.1:0-1015 GCA_043743205.1 Schlesneria sp. | reverse complement strand
CGGCTGGGGTAAAGTCGCCCTCATCGCTCCGCGTGAGGGCGACTTTATACTTCGCGCGGTCACGAGTGAGGCCTTGGCGAGCCGCACGCCGTAAGGCTGCGGGTTCTTTTTCGTAGTAAGAAACCCGTGGCCTTACGGCACACGGCTCGCTTCAAAACCCTCATTCGTAGCCGCGCGAGGTATAAGATGACGGCGACTTTGAAAAGACGACCAACGACACTCCACCTTCCCTTCGACAGCGTCCACCACCAATGATCTGCGTTTCCATCGCTCGCACCCGTCACAAAATGATTCTCGCCGAGCATCAGGCTCTGGCTCAACGCGGCGCGCAGCTGATTGAGTTGCGAGTCGATTGGCTCTCGCGCGCTCCCGACATTCCGCGATTGCTCAAGGATCGGCCGACTCCCGTGATCGTCACTTGCCGACGGCGCGAAGACGGCGGCAAGTGGACCGGCAGTGAAGATGAACGGCGGACGATTCTGCGCACGGCGATCATCTCGGGAGCCGACTACGTCGATCTGGAGGACACCATCGCGCGGTCGATCCCCCGTTATGGCAAGACCAAGCGGATCGTCAGCCACCACGACTTCGAGTCCACGCCCGACGACCTCGATGCCCTCTGGATCGAGATGGCCGACATGCAGCCGGACATCATCAAGTTGGTGACGATGGCGAAGTCGCCCAGCGATTGTGTCCGGATGATGCAGCTCGTCGCGGAGGCGAAGATTCCCACAGTCGGCTTCTGCATGGGTGAGTTCGGGACTGCCAGTCGCGTGCTGTGCGGCAAGTACGGTTCGCCCTTCACGTATGCCGCGTTCAGTGCGGAGCGCGAAGTCGCACCGGGGATGTTGACCTTCCAAGAGATGCGTGACCTCTACCACTTCGACGAACTCAACCGTGAGACGCAGGTCTTCGGTGTCCTCGGTGATCCGATCGGTCACAGCCTCAGTCCGCTGCTGCACAACACGGCGATGAAACAGATCGGCTTCAACGGCGTCTACCTGCCGTTGCGAGT
>JAYTXB010000605.1:0-2707 GCA_043743205.1 Schlesneria sp. | reverse complement strand
CACGTTGTTCGCTGGCCCTGGGCTGATCTCCGAGGCCCCGTGGGGGCGAAGACACCATCAATCCGCAAATAGCGCCACTTCTAAAAGCGTGAGCGAGGATGTCCACCTGTTTTCGGGGTATCTCACGCCCTCGCTTACACTGCGGGTTTCTAAAACAAGTGCCATTGGGCGTTAGCCCGCAGTTGGGAAAGCAGGAACGGATGAGCCGCGAAGCGGCGACAGCAGTACCGAGCATGAAAACATCTTCTTGCCGCCGCTTCGCGGCTCTCTGTCGTAACGGTGCTCCGATCCGTGGGTTGACACCCATGGCTATTCGCTGCCGTCGCTTCGCGACTAGCAGCCCATTGAAAGGAGGTCACGTTTTCGACGGACTGCTAGGACCACCAATTGGCGACTGCACCCGCTTCTCGACTTCTCGCCGAGAGCACTCGGCCCACTTGTGATTCATGCACTCAACCGCGATTCTGACGCTTGGGTCTCCTATCGCCGCAAGTGGCTCTATCACACGCGAGGCACAGCTTCATGCAACCCGTCACAACCCGCGACTACGTGGTGCTATTCCTGATCGTCGTTGGTTCGCTAGGAGCCAGTGCCGCGTGGAGCGTCTGGCAGGTTCGTGAACTGGTGGAAGAACGCGGCCCCCATTTCAGCTACATGCCTGGACCGCGCTACTCGTACTCGGGAGCGGCTCTCTGGAAAGGCGATCTTTGGTTCAGCGAATCGTTGCAGTCGAGGTCCGACCCGCAACCACGGAGCCGAGTTCATCGCAAAAAATTGGCAACCGGTGAGACTCACGCAACAGGGCTGACGATTGAAGGCCAATGGTATTTAGTCTTTGCTGTTTTCGGAGACCGTTTATGGGCTTTCAGCTCAGGCACCATCTATGAGACCGACGGCCAAACCATTTTGAGAACGCTGCCAGAGATGCCTGCCAGTTTGGTTGATTCCAGCGGAAATCCCACTCTTCGCGGCAATTACTTTGAACTGAATGGCGTGCTGACATCGGTGCGTGAGTATCAGCCGGATCGCTTTCGACTGATGAAGTTGATCGACCGCGAGTGGGTCGATGGCGAGGAAGTCATTCTGCCCGGATTGAATCGCCAATGGGCTGACAACGAAACGACTCAACGGAAAGAGCTCCTCCCAAGAACGTGTCTGGCCACCTTTCCGGCGTGGACCCCGGCCTCTTCCGTCTTCATGAATGTCGTCGTTGATCAAGGCCACGTTCACCTGTTTGTGTTTGATGCGTTTCGGACCTTCATGGCTTATCGCGAGGGATTCGAGTTTCGAGTGCCGAACAACGACGAATCGGCGAATGCACAGCAGCCCGAAAATGCCCCTGCTGAAGCCACGGGATGGGAGTACGTTGCCGAGAAGAGTATTTTCCCAATCATGGCTGCCAACACATTGCACGGCATCCCCATGTTCTCGGCCCAAGAGTTTCGACTGTCTCGGGACTATCCCACACCAGGCCCGCTTGCGATGTGGACTCGAACTTCACGAGACCACTTTCAAAAACGGGGAGAACTCTCCACGGAATTAGACAATTTTGTTCTGCTCCTCAACACCGCCCACCACGACGAGTGCTACTTGCTGGGAATGGAAAGTATGCAAGGTGCCAAGCTGTACGCCGTTGAGGAAACGGGGGTGCGGAAGCGACCGGTCGATTTGCCGGGAAGTGAATGGCCGTTGATCCATTGGCACGTTCGATTGGCTCTCGTCGTGATTGCGGCGTGGGTCATTCATCTCGTGTTGACCTGTGCCGGAATGGGGCTGTTCCTATCACCCCAAGGCCGCGTCATTGAAGCGGGACACGACTCCGTAGCACTCGCACCGATCCCGCGCCGCGCGATCGCTCGCAGTCTGGACATGGCCCTCGTGCTACTGCCGATGGTCCTATATGTCGCGTGGATCGCAAACACCGCCGATCCCTTGAAAGTCGCGTTGGAACTCCAGCAACAGGACAGCCGAGTCACCTCGATTCCGCTGAACAACTTACAGGGCAACTACATCATGTTGGTCCGCGACAACGCACACCACTTTATTGCCGCCTGGAAGGCGATGCAGTGGTCGCTCCTGTGCAGCATGGGAGTCTGGTTCACATTCGCCGCCTGTGAAGGGGCCTGGGGAATGACGCCCGGAAAGTGGCTCTGTCGGTTGAGAACTCTGTCCACCACACTCCGCCCGTGTGGCCTTCTGCGAGTCCTCGTGCGCGATGCCTTGCTCTGTCTGGATGCCACGTTTCTGTTGACGCCCATCCCCGCCGCGATCGCCTGCATCAGTTCTCCGCATCGCCAACGATTCGGCGATCGCATCGCCGACACTGCCGTCGTCGATGCCAATTTACTGAGGACGAATTCTTCCAACAATGCGATGGCGGTTCCGTCACGGTGCTTTCCAGGTCAGCGTCGTCGTGGATGAGAACCTCGGGACGGACCTTCGCCAAAACCAAACCGGCGCACTCCAAATCCTCCGCACAAACCCCACGTCGCGAGACCCAGAGCCGTTGATCGCTCGCGCCGCAGCAACTTGGTAACGTCGTTGCGGATGTCCTCCATCGAGCTTCAGAACAAGGTGACTCTCATGCCAACCGCTTTCTCAAAGTCGTTCCTCGCTCTCGTCGTCTTCGTGATCGCGGCCAGTGCGGCCTTAAGTGACTCCGCTTCAGACGCCGCCGAGTCGCTCGCGGGACGGCGGCCGAACATCA
>JAYTXB010000604.1:0-7633 GCA_043743205.1 Schlesneria sp. | reverse complement strand
CTGACCGCTTACGTGACCGACTTCGTGTTGAATCTCAACGGTCGCCCGACGATCTATCAGATGGACTACTTCGTCGAAGAAGCGACGCGACGCGGTGGCCAGCCGCTCTCGGCTGAGACCTACAAGCAGCGATTCCTCGATGGCCTGTTCGCCAAGTCGAACCGTCGCATCGCCGCGTTGGAAGCGGGCCAAGTCACGACGGATGATCTGCTTGTTCCTGGTACGCGAGCCATGCTCGACGACCTGCAAGCGCGTGGGCTGCATCTCACGTTGGCCAGCGGTACAGCGGTGACGCACGTGCGCCACGAAGCGGCGCTGCTGGGGATCGACCACTATTTTGAAGGCCGCATTTTCGGGCCGGGCGATACTCCGCGCGAGTTCTCCAAGCTGGCTGTGATGCAGCAGATGCTGATCGAGACGGGAGCCACCGGCGCGGTGTTGCTCGGGTTCGGAGACGGCTTCGTGGAGATCGAGAACGTCAAACAACTCGGCGGCGTGGCGGTCGGTGTCGCGAGCGATGAAGAGCATCGCAGCGGTCGCGTCGAAGTTTGGAAGCGGACTCGATTGATTCAAGCGGGAGCCGACGCCATCGTTCCTGATTACGCGCGCTGGCCCGCACTGGCGGCGTGGCTCTGGGCGGAATAATCGAGGTCACGCACTCACGTCCGAGGCGAGCGGCCAGAAAGAAATGAGCCGTAGGATGGGCACTCCTGCCCGTCTTGGTTGGTGTCTTGAATCTGGACTGGCAAGAGTGCCCATCCTACGTCGAGGTCTGACAGCTCCTGCGGCTCGTCTTCGCAACTCTCACTTTTTCAAATGATCGGAGTCTTTCATGACGGATGCAGACACAGGAACAGTCGCCGCTTCAGGTGATGACGCTCGGGCGGACGAATTGAAACGCGCGTTGAAGGCTTTCAAGAAGCGGTTGAAGGTGACGCGACTCGACTACGAATCCAAACTCGGGTACGGCCCAATGACCAACGGTGGCAGTTCAAAACTCGTCGGCATCGAGCCACCTCACCAGTTCCCAACCGAAGTCTGGCAAGAGCTGGCACGTCAAAACAAACTCATCCACATCGGACAGGGACTCTACGAGTTGGTTAAAGGTGTGTGAGGTTTGAATGGGCAGTAGTGCTGAAGCAAGAGGGGGAGTTCTGCCGAAGGAACTCTCAAGAAACGTCCGAAGTCTTCGGAGACTTCGGACGTTTGGGGCGGTTCTCGGAGAGGTTCTTACTCGTGTGCGGCCCGCGCCGCGTCGGTCTGTTGGACCGTGAACTGGACGCTGCTGCGTGGCGGAGTTTGTTCGTCCAACGTGAGGCTGGCGGGGACGAATTGCCAGCCATTGCGCGAGGCTGCGTGATCGAAGCCCGTGTCGAAGAGATGCTTCATGGTTTTTGGTGAGAACGCCAGTGAACCCGCTTCAAACACGAGGTCTTTGGGAACGGAGGTCAGCGCGAAGTTGGCTCCCGCAAAGCGTGCCAGCAGGTACGTCTTCAGCAGGTCGCCTTCCAATTGCGATTGCAGGACGCCACCGATCGACTCTTCAAACACCTTGGTCAGTCGCCGTTTGACGGTGCGTCGAGGAAGTTGCAGTTGCCCCGCGACGATCACGTACACGTGCAGGTCATCGCGAGTGCAGGGGGCTTCTTGATTGGGCCGCACTCCGACCATGGAGGGTTGCAGAAAGAGGGCGGCCGAGACACCGCCATCGACGTGCAGTTCCGTGTGGCGTTCGCCATCGACTTCGATCTGCACTTCGACCGGAGGCAGCAGTCCGGGGACCGACGCCGACGCGAGTAAGACCTCGCGAAACAAATGGACTCGGTGAGAGTCGTCGCTGGCGGCGATCGCCCCCATGTCCCAGACCACGAGTCGCTTCGAGTCGATGTCGGTCGTGCCGACGTAGAGGCGTCGTCCCTCGCGATGGGCTTCCGCCACTTGGGACACCACGTCCGTCGTGATCTCGGATGCAATCCGGCGGCGCAACGGAGCCGAGTCGGCGACGGAGTCGGCCCACAACAGTTCCGGCAACCAGCGGCGTTCAAAGATGTCGCTCTCTTTGCAAACGGTGTAACTGCGACGCAGCGTGTCGTCGTACTTCGCCCCGAGGAATGCGAACGGAGCGATCAACGCGCCGGTGCTGATCCCGGTCACCACATCGAACGGCGGTCGTGAACCGCTGGCGGTCCAGCCGTTCAAAACACCGGCGGTGTAAGCGCCGTTGGCCCCTCCTCCCGAAAGGACGAGGACGTTGCGCGGCTCACTGTGGGCAGCGACGGGCAAGACGTGATCGGTCTGAAGTCGCGGGGCAATCTCCGCCGTCCCGTTGATCTCAACGAGCCGCGATGAGGCGGGCAGACTCAGTGGGACATGTCTCCGGTCCATCACGGCACAGCCCGCGTGGCTCAAGACCACGAGGCAAACCGACCCAATCATGAACAGGCAACGTGACATGATGATCTGCTGAGGCACCACGGTGACAGAACTTCCCAACTCGCGGCTATGCTTGGCGTGGCCCAAACGGAGTCTTCCTAAGCGGTGGACGTAAGTTCCCGGCTCCAGGCGGAAGAACCGGAGGACTTACGTCCACCGCTCGGAAATGCTTCACTCCTGACCGTGCGAGGGATAATCCCCACGGACAGGAAATCGCGCGAGTCGGCCCCGCGATCGGGGCAGGTTTGTATCTCAAGCGGCCAAAACTCAGAAGAGCATTTCGGCGGGTGGGAAAGTTTGCGGCGGGCAGGGCCACGTCTCTCGCGTTGAACGGGGCGAACGAAATTCGCTCCCTTCAACCCTCCGCGCACGAGTGCCCGAACGGCGTCGCTCGGCTACAGTGCCGCTCCTTGAGTCGGACCAAATTGAGAAACATTGGGAACTGTTCACCATGAAGCGATTGGGTGCATTGGCGGCGAGTCTCTGTCTGTTGTGGGGACTGTTCGCTGGGGGGCAGGAGCCTTCACCGAAAGCGAAGGCCGTGCGCGCGACCGAGGTCGGGCCAGCGATCAAGGGGAACAAGGCGACACCCATTGACCGTATCAAGGGGATGAAAGACTTCCATGTCGAGTTGCTCTATTCCGTTCCCGGTGTCGATCAAGGCTCGTGGGTGAATCTGTGCGTGGACAACAAGCAACGGATCATCGTCAGCGATCAGTACGGTGGCCTCTACCGGTTCGCCGCGCCGCAGCCGGGCCAGCCGCTCGATCCAGAGAGCATCGAACCGGTGCCGGCTGACATTCGGGCGGTGAATGGGATGCTGTGGGCATTCGATGCGCTGTATGTCGGTGTGAATGACTACGAGAAGAAAATTCCGAGCGGGCTGTATCGTCTGACCGACAGTGATGGCGACGATCAACTCGACAAGGTCGAACTGCTGCGAGCGATTGAAGCGAACGGCGATCACGGAGTTCATGCGGTCCTGCCAACGCCCGACGGAAAGGGACTGTTCCTCGTCTGCGGCAACGGAGCGAAGCCGACCGCGCTGGCCCCAACCTCGCCCGTCCCCGCGATCTGGGGGGAAGACCATCTGCTGCCGCGAATGCCCGACGGGCGCGGCTTCATGAAGGATGTCGTGGGACCGGGCGGGATCATCTATCGAGTCACACCCGATGGGCAGACGTTCGAGGCAGTGGCGTCCGGATTTCGCAACGTCTTCGACGCGGCCGTCAATCGCGATGGCGAACTGTTCACTTACGATGCCGACATGGAGTACGACTTCAACACGAGCTGGTATCGCCCGACGCGCATCAATCACGTTGTCAGCGGGGCCGAGTTTGGCTGGCGGAACGGTGCGGGAAAGCGGCCCGAGTTCTATCCGGACAACTTGCCCGCCACGCTGAACATCGGCCCCGGTTCTCCGACCGGCATGACCTTCGGCTACGGCGCGAAGTTCCCCCCGAAGTACCAGCACGCGCTGTTTGCACTCGATTGGAGTTGGGGCAAGCTTTACGCGGTCCATCTGCAACCCAATGGCTCCACATACACGGCGACGAAGGAAGAGTTCGTGACCGGTGCGCCGCTGCCGATCACGGATGCGATCATTCATCCCGGTGACGGTGCGATGTACTTCACGATCGGTGGCCGTCGCGTGCAGTCAGGGCTGTACCGCGTGACGTATGTCGGCAAGGAATCGACGGCACCGGCTGCGGCTCCAACATTGAACTCGACAGCCACCAAAGCGCGTGAGACGCGGCACAAGCTGGAAGCGTTTCACGGGAAGCAAGACCCACACGCGGTCGCCATCGCGTGGCCGTACTTGTCCGACAATGACCGCTTCCTGCGCTGGGCCGCTCGAACGGCGATCGAACATCAACCGGTCGCGAGTTGGTCCGACAAGGCTCTCGCGGAACCGGATGGAGCGAAGCGAGTCGAAGCGTTGCTGGCACTCGCGCGGGCGACCGGCATCTGTCCACAACATCGGAAAAAGGAGACTCCTCCCGTCGATGAGGCGATGCGAGCGAAGCTGCTCGATGCGCTGCTCACCGTCGAATGGAGTCCGCTCAATCACGACCAGCGTCTGACATTTGTCCGCGCGATTGAGATCACACTGAACCGCTTCGGTCGGCCCGACGACGCGCGTGTTGGCAAACTGATCGCGAAGCTCGATCCGGTCTTCCCCGCGCCGACACGAGAACTGAATTGGCTGCTGTGTGAAACGCTGGCCTACCTGCAATCGCCAACCGCCGCCGTGAAGGGGATCGCATTGATCGCCAACGCACCGACGCAGGAAGAGCAAATCGAGTATGCGCGGTCGCTGCGAATGCTGAATGTCGGTTGGACGACCGAACTGCGAACCGCTTACTTCGAGTGGTTCCTCACGGCGGCGAACTATCGTGGCGGCGCGAGCTTCGAGAAGTTCATCGAGTTCATCCGCACGGATGCCGTTGCCACGCTGACCGACGCTGAGACGACCGCGCTTTCGGCCCTGCTTGCCAAGCCGCCCGTGAAGAAGTCGGCGATTGAAAACCTCAGCGTGATCTTCGCAGGGCGACAGCCGACGGAGTGGAAGTTGGCAGAGCTTTCAGCCGCCGCGCAGACCGGACTCAAAGCACGCCACTTCGAGAATGGTCGCAAGATGTTTGCCGCGGCGGCCTGCTTCACGTGTCATCGCTTCGGGAACGAGGGTGGGATGACCGGCCCGGACCTCACCGCCTCCGGTCGTCGTTACTCGCCCCACGATTTCCTCGACCAGATCATCAACCCGAGCAAGGTCATCAACGAACAGTTCTCGGCCGTGACCATCGTCACCGATTCGGGGCTGACGCACACGGGCGTCGTGGTGAACCTCAACGGCGACACGCTGACACTCAACACCGACCTGACCGATCCCAATCTGCGCGTCACCATCGACCGCAAACAGATTGAAGAAATGGAGCCATCGAAGACTTCGCCGATGCCGGTCAACTTACTCCGCCTCCTCACGAAGGAGGACGTTCTCGACCTCTTAGCCTACGTCCTCAGCGGCGGCGAACCGACGCACGAGATGTTCAGAAGATAGTGCCCACAGACGTGTGAGTCCAAACTTCCGGCACGCCGGAATCCTCCCCCAATGTCAGAGGCCACGATGCTCATGATGAACCCCATTTTTAAGGCGATGTTCCTCCTGAGTCTGGTTGCCTTCGCTCTCCTTGCGGGACCAACGTGTGCCGCTGAGCAGCAGTGCGAAGAGGCTGTTGCCATAGCGACTCGGCCCAACGTGCTGTTCATTGCCATCGACGATCAGAACGATTGGATTGGAACGTTGGGCGGACACCCGCTGGCAAAAACTCCGCACATCGACCGATTGGCTGAGCGCGGGACGGTGTTTCTGAACGCACATTGTCAGGCACCGCTATGCAATCCGTCGCGAACGAGCCTGATGCTCAGCCTGCGTCCCACGACGACCGGCATTTACGGTCTGTCACCGTGGTTTCGCACTCTCGATGAATGGCGTGATCGAGTCGCGTTGCCTCAGCACTTCAAGGCTCACGGTTATCGGACACTCACGTCGGGCAAGATTTACCATGCAGGAGTCGGCGGGCCACAGCAGCGAGCGAGCGAGTTCGATGTCTGGGGGCCTGCGGGTGGGATTGGTGCAAAACCCCAGAGGAAACTCATCGGGCCGACGCCGATGGAAAACAACCCGCTCATGGACTGGGGTGTCTTTCCGCATCGAGACGAAGACAAAGGGGACTATCACGTCGCCAGTTGGACGATCGAGCAGCTTCGGTCTGCACCGAAGGACCAACCGTTTTTCCTCGCGGCCGGATTCTTTCTACCTCACGTCCCGTGTTATGCCACGCAGCCGTGGTTTGATCTCTACCCGGATGATGACAGCGTGCTACCGCTCGTGAAGGCCAATGATCGCGACGACACGCCGCGTTTCTCGTGGTACTTGCACTGGAACTTGCCCGAGCCGCGATTGAACTGGGTGCGCGAAAACAACCAATGGCGGAACCTTGTCCGTTCGTATCTGGCCTGCACCAGTTTTGTCGATGCGCAGATCGGCCGCGTGCTGGAGGCACTCGATGAAACGGGGCTTTCCGAGAACACGATCGTTGTTCTCTGGGGCGATCACGGCTGGCATCTCGGTGAGAAAGGGATCACCGGTAAGAACACGCTGTGGGACCGAGGCACGCGCGTGCCGCTGATTTTTGCTGGTCCCGGTGTCGCACGCGGCGGTCGCTGCCCGCAACCGTCCGAGTTGCTCGACATCTATCCGACGCTCATCGAACTCTGTCGGCTGACGAGTCGGGCCGATCTCGAAGGGATCAGTCTGGTGCCTCAGCTTCAAGACGCGCAGACCCCGCGTGAAAGTCCCGCCATCACCTCGCACAACCAAGGGAACCACGGCATCCGCAGCAAACGTTGGCGCTACATCCGATACGCGGACGACAGCGAAGAACTCTACGACTTGGTTGCCGATCCGCACGAATGGACCAACCTCGCGGCTCAAACCGAACATGCCGCCGTCATCGCCGAGCATCGTCGTTGGCTGCCGAAACAGGATGCCCCGCCCGCAGCGAACAGTGCCCATCGTGTCCTCACTTATGACAAACGGCTGGATGAGGCCATTTGGGAGGGAACCCCGATTCGTCGCGGTGATCCGATCCCGGAGTGAGTCGATGCGCGTGGCAGAGGCCGAGGGCAAAATTCCAGTCGCCAGCATTCGGGGAATTCTTGGTGTCATGTTTCGTCACCGTTGGATAAGTCCTCGGTACGCGAGACCCCAGACTGCCGGTTGTCCAACGACGGCATCCCAAGAGAGCTTAGGACCGGCGCATCAACAACTGTCGGTATCAATCTGATGATCGAGGTGAGCCGAGTGCCGTGAGGCCCCGGATTCTGCGCAGAAAAGTCCGGGGCCTCACGGCACCCGGCTCACCAAACCCCGACAGTTGTTGATGCGCCAATCCAAAGCGGCGACGGCAGACCTTGCGGGTCTCTGCACTGCCAATTGATCGCTCGCGCCACAGCAACTTGGTAACGTCGCTGCGGATATCGTCCATCGAGCTTCAGCACAAGGTGACTTTCATGCCAGCCGCTTTCTCAAAATCGCTCCTCGCTCTCGTCGTCTTCGTGATCGCGGCCAGTGCGGCCTTAAGTGACTCCGCTTCAGACGCCGCCGAGTCGCTCGCGGGACGGCGGCCGAACATCA
>JAYTXB010000603.1:0-1672 GCA_043743205.1 Schlesneria sp. | reverse complement strand
TGACTGCGGCGCCCGTAGGTAAGACGGCTGACAGTCGAAGCGGTCAGCATTTACGAAACTGGGCGACCCTTCCCGCTCATCGCCTAAACTCATCCGAATACAAGTCTCGCTGCGTCATTGGACGATCTCCGCGCGCTCATGGTCACCATCGACCCTGAAACTGATCTGCATGCGTGGGCGACTACTCTGCAGTTGGCGGAGTGATTCAATCTCACGCTGTATGACGCTACCTACCTCGAGCTTGCCCAACGCTTGGGTTTTCCGCTCGCCACCCTTGATCAAGAACTGCGTATCGCTGCAGATGCCCTCGGAGTCGAGTTGCTTGGGCTTTGATGCGGACGGAACTTACGCTGTCAGCGCCGGCCCTGCTTTGAGCCATTCACCGAAAACGCGCCGCTCCTTCGGTGATCCGGCGCGATGGTTCCAGTCGCGACAGTGCTGCTAAAGATTGAGACAGTATTGCCAACTCGCGCCGCGGTCGGCGCCAACATTCGCCCTTGAACCAAAGAATCGACCTGGTCCCGACGGTCAACGGCAGCGTTACGTCTTTGAAAAATAACGCACGTCATCGAGCCCTTCGAAATCTTTGTCCTGTGTCCACAAGGTTGCGCCGAATTTGCGCGCGGTTGCGTAGATCACGCTGTCGGCTAACGGCAAGCTCGCGGTAATGCCTACCTTGGCAGCAGTCAGTGCGAGTTCCGAATCCAACTCAACGACTTTGCCCTGCTGCATCATCGCGACCGCGCGCAGCGCATCAGTCTCACTGCGTTGCTGCAGCACGCGTTCGAAAACTTCGAGAAGTGAAATCGACGGCACGATGAGATTCGCGACGTCTTCAATCGGGAGTGCGAACGATCCGGCGTTCGGGCCGTCCGCGAAATATTCGAGCCAAGCGGAAGAGTCAACGACGTTCAACGCCGATCCGTGTCCCGTGCTACGTTCGTATCGATGCCACGAAGAAAGCCACGCATCTTCTGTGGCTTATTGATCAGCACGAACTCCAGGCGTCCGTCGTACGCGATCACCTCAATCTTCTGCCCCGGTTGAATACCGAGCGATTGTCGTGCCTCGAGCGGGATCACCACCTGGTATTTGGGCGAGACTGTTACCGTCGTCATACGAAATTCCTATCGATCAGTTCTCCGTAAACTACGATTGCCGATGGCGAGAGTCAATCGTTATGCGAATAAATCCTAACCGCGTGGAAAATCGACGCGACTGAATCGTTAAGTTTTGAACAAATCTTCCAGGCTGGCGTTGTCCTTGATTTCGCGTTGGGAATGAAAGGGGAGTACTCCTACGATACGACGCGGTTCGACGCGGTTCGACGCCACGATAGCAGCCTTGGTCCCTGTTCCAGCCGCCGTCTGGCTGTTCGGTTCGGCACTCGCCGGCCTCGGCCTACTTCGTCGCCGCACGGTCTGAACTACCGCAATCAAGTCATGCGTGTGTGACTTTCCGGGAGTGCACTGCAAGATCGCCAACGCTTTGGATCGGCGCTCAATCTCAATGTTCACTTCCATATGCTGTTCCTGGATGGCGTCTATCTCGAGTCAGCGTCTGTCCCGTGCTTCCGGCGGGTGAAGCCGCCGACACCCGCTGATTTGGAGCGCCTCGTTCACGGCCTCAGTAAACGCATCGGCCGACACCTCGAACGGCGCGGCCTGCTGGT
>JAYTXB010000602.1:0-3613 GCA_043743205.1 Schlesneria sp. | reverse complement strand
GTCGAGCCCCGCCGTCGGCTCATCGAGCAGTAGCAACTGCGGATCGTGAACGAGCGCGGCCGCCAGCTTCAGCCGCTGCTTCATGCCAACCGAGTACTCGTCGCACTGGCGGTAACGGACTTCATCCAGTTCGAGATACGACAGAACTTCATGAGCACGCCGCAGCGCCTGTCGTCGCGGCATCCCCGACAGTTCACCCGCCAGCGCGACGAGATCAACGCCACGGACACCGGGGATGAGCGACTCCGCTTCGGGCATGAACCCGATCCGGCCTCGCAACAGGTGCTGCTCGCGCACCAGATCGCAGCCCAGCACCGAGCCACCGCCACTCGTCGGCCGCATCAATCCCAGCAGCAGCTTCAACAGCGTCGATTTCCCCGCGCCATTCTGTCCCACGAGACCAATCGCCCCCGGAGCGACCGTCAATGAAACATCCTTCAACGCTTGGAACGATCCATAGAAGTGCGACAACCCACTCAGTTGGGCGAGCGGTGAAATTTCCGGTTCCGACATCAGCCTGCTTTCTCTGGATAGTCTCGATCATTCGCACGTGCCGCTCAGATTATGGCAGGTCATCTTTCGTCTTGCCTTCCTCGGCGGGATGTCCGATGACTTGATAGCAGCAACCGTCAGCCGAGGCTTCGAAATCGACGCCCGTTCGTCGGAGAAAGGCCACGAGCGACTCGCCGAAGGCAGCGACGCGAGCCTTTTCGCCATGAAAGCCAATGCTGAATTGGCCTCGGTAAAAATCAGACCACCATTTGCTGCGCGGCTCCGCCGGATGAAACCACACGGTGACGCTCCAATCGGCCATCTCGCGACTCGACATCGCCGATGCCTGACCGTAACACCAGTTGACCTGGCGCAGTTCAGTCACAGGAAATGAGTCGTTGAAGAATCGGCGGCCTGCCGCACGGAAGCCGATTGAAATGCGAGTCGGCTCGCATTCGATGCGGTCGATCCACACGAAGTGCTTCTGTCCAAATTGACCCAGTCGCGCGATGGCCCATCGCTGGAAACCGCCATCCATCGAGATCGATGTCCAGACGAACCAGACCGTGAACAGAAACCAGATCACCGACGCGATCGTCGTGATCCAGGGAAGTTCACGAAAGCGCCACATGTTCCAGATGGCCAGCGTGAACAGCGCCGGGGGAATCGAATAGCAGATGGTCGCGCCGATCAACGAACCCGCCCACGGAGTTACCAGCTCGTCATCGGGCGGTCGCGTCGTGACCAGTGCCATGACCGCTCACTCCTTCGTCATTGTCTCGTCGAGGTTGAGGATCAAGTTGGCGAGGGCTGTGTAGGCAGCAAGGTCCGTCGCGTTGAGACTCAGGTCGCGGGGAGAGTCGCCTGCCGTGATGAGCTTGTTCGCGGCGGCGGAGTCTTGCTCGTAGTGGGCCTTCATCGACGCGAGGGCCTGGGTGAGCAGAGTTCTCTCGTCGGGAGACGGTGGGCGTGAGGTGGCGATGCGGAAGGCGAATGTGATGCGAGAATCAGTCGTCTCGCCCCCTTCGGTCAGCATCCGTTCGGCCAGTTTGCGGGCGGCTTCGACGTAGGTGATGTCGTTCATCAGCGCGAGGGCTTGCAGCGGCGTGTTGGTTCTCGGCAGCTTGACCGTGCAGACGTTGCGGCTGCTCGCGTCGAAGAACATCGTCGGTGCGGCGATCCGCCGCCAGAACGTGTACAGGCTGCGACGGTACAGGCCCTCCCCCTTGTCCGGCGTGTAACCGATCTTGCCGAGCGACGCATCCTCCCAGATGCCCGACGGCTGGTAGGGCTTCACAGACGGCCCGCCGATTCGCTCGACGAGCAACCCGCTCATCGCGAGGACCATGTCGCGAATTGCGAAGGCCGACATCCGATGCCTCGGCCCGCGAGCCAGCAGCCGGTTCTCGGGGTCTCGCTCGCGCAGCGCGGTCGTCACGCGCGACGACTGTCGGTACGTGGCACTGGTGACGAGCAGGCGGTGAAGGTGTTTTTGGTCCCAGCGATCCGCGCTCCCACCGAACTCGATTGCCAGCCAATCCAACAACTCCGGGTGCGACGGTGGCTGGCCCTGTGTGCCGAAGTCCTCCGTCGTTTTCACGAGGCCCGTGCCGAAGAACGATTGCCACACGCGGTTGACCGTCACGCGAGCAGTCAGCGGATTCGCGGGATCGACGAGCCACTTAGCCAGCGCGAGTCTGTTCGGCGGCGCATCGGCCGGGAGCGACGGGAGCGCTGCGGGGACGCCGTGGCTCACTTTCTCTCCCTGATGGGTGTACGAGCCGCGAATCAGAATGAACGAGTCGCGCGGCTTCGGCTGGTCCAGCATGACCATCGTCACCGTCAGCGAATTTTCGTAGTCGGTCAACTTCTTCTTCACGGCATCGACGGTTGTCTTCAGGCCCGCGAACTGAGGCGACACCTTGCTGCGGTAGTAGTCTCGCAACTGTTGCCTCTGCGCGTCGGTTCGCTTGTCGGCGGCGATACCGAGTGCCGTGATAATCTCAGCGGGAGCGGCATCAAGACGGGGGGATTCGTTCGTTGTGAGCGAGATGCGGAACCGGCCGAGGACATGTTTGAGATGGACCGACTCGTGCTTGAGCATCAACTTTAGATCGGTCGCGCCGGTCAACGCGAGCGGAGTCGTGAAGACGAAGATCGCGACGCGGTTCTTCGAGCTATCGCCCCCCGCGATGGCCCAGCCGGTGTTCTGGTCGGTGTCGTAAACGCCCGTCGGACTGAAGCCTCCTTGCGAGTAATCGGCGTCGGCTCGATTGAACGCGACCTGCTGCTTCTGTGCGGCATCGGCGACCGAAGCCACTTCCAACTCCAATGTTGTCAGGACGAAGTTGCCGTTCTCGGGTGCGCGGCCCGGTCCCTTTGAAGGAAGCGAATCATCGAACATCGCCTCCAATCGCAAACCGGTTGCCCGTGTCGGGCGATCAGGCTGACCGAGGTTCACGCGAAACGTCACTTCATAGTTGTCCTGCATGGGACTCTCACCCGACGCCAACACCGACTGATCGGCTTGCTTCGTCAGTGTCGCTCCGTTCTTGGACGTGAACGTGACGGGATCGAGTACCGTCCACGGGGTCACTCCAACCGGGTTCTGCTCCCATTCGAGTTGAGCCACATCGACCGTAGCGAGCCCTGCCTGTTGAGACTGCTCGGCGAGAGCGACCTCCTCACGCAGTGCGATCAAGCGACGTTCGTTCTCGGGTGTGACGATGCGTTCAACGGGGTTCGCGTTGCCGCCGCGATCGACCGCGCCGGACTCGGCGATCGAGTTGAAGTATGCCGAGAGCTGGTAGTACTCCTTCTGCGCGAGCGGGTCGTACTTGTGATCGTGACAGCGGCAGCAACCGATGGTCAGGCCGAGCCAGACGGTCCCGGTGGTCTCGACGCGATCGAAGACGTACTCGACGCGCGACTCTTCCGCGATCCGGCCCCCTTCCCCGTTGAGCGGATGATTGCGGTGAAAGCCGGTCGCGATCTTCTGATCGAGCGTCGCGTTGGGCAGCAAGTCTCCCGCCAGTTGCTCGACGGTGAACTGGTCGAACGGCATGTTCGAGTTCAGCGCGTTGATGGCCCAGTTCCGCCACGGCCACATCGTGCGCGTGCC
>JAYTXB010000601.1:0-2698 GCA_043743205.1 Schlesneria sp. | reverse complement strand
TCCCACTGAGTCACCGTGCCGCGATTGCCGCTCACCGGACCTTCGTAGTCGAGATACATCAGGCGATGTGTGGCGATCTCTTCGGCCGGAATGTCGCCGAGCGAATCGGGCGAACTCAGCAGCCGCCACGTGCGGCACGACTCACCCTGCTCCAACAGGAAGTCCCAGTGAAGCGTCGGGTGATCGTGAATGAGGATCGCGAAGCGCGGCATGATGATCGGGAACGCTTTCCTGCGACTCATTTGACCGGTGGTTGAGGCCGTGCCGGTTCTGCAACCTCTAGGGTGCCGCTCGTTTCAAACTCGACCCCCTCCACGACAACCGTAGTGGCATCGAGCGAGTGTTTGATGTAGGTGGCGAACCAGTGGAAGTAGGCGTCATCGAACGTGGTGCGGACTCGCAGACCGGTCTCGGTGGAACGCAGTTCGGCTCGCACGGCGTTGGAGCCGTCGCGCAATAGATCGCCTCGTTCGTGTTCCTGCTCTTTCTGGAGTCGCGCTCGTTCGTGAGCGACGGCTTGAGCGGCGAGTTGTTCTGCCGTGAGTGGCTGCTGTTTCTTCGCGCCGTTCGGCGGCAAGGGGGCAGGCTGGGCTTGCGCCGCCGCCGCTGGAGTGACCTTCGCGTCGTCGGGCGTGTTGCTCGACGAGTCCCTCGTTGGGGGTGACGCTCCCAATCCTCGCAGCAGCACTCGGACGGGGGCGTTGCTGCGGTTGGCCGTGGTCGTGGCGGTTGGCTTCGCGAGACTCGCCACGATCGCCGCCTTGCACCACTCGGGCAATTCAGGCTTGTCCGGTGAACTCAATGCCAGCCAGAGACCACTCGGTGTGGCAACGACCCAGACGTAGTTCTGTGGCGTCCCTTCTGGAGCAGGCACTTGAACAGAGGTCTCGAGCGTTTCTGTTTTGCCATCCGCCTTCGTGACGGTGTACGTCGCCTTCATAACGGGACGCGCAGTGCCTGTCGTGAGGTCCGACCAGCCGACGCTTCCCACTGTCAAGAAATCAAACATCGAGGCCCTCACGCGGTGAACGGGCCAGCCTTCGAGGGAATCGGCCGCAATCTTCACAGCCCCCCTAAAAAGAGCGTCGTCGTTCGGCTTGGCGATCGCTTCCAGCATGGCTTGGACTTGCTCGGGGAAGGCCGTGTTCCCTGCGACACGCAGCGCGAGCAGCCCCGTTCCGTCAGCCGCATAAGAGGCATGAAGCTCAAGCTGCCCGGCGTCGATCGTCTTGGCGAGTGTCCGCGCGAAGTCCAACAACCACGGGGTCAGGAACATCGCTTTTTTATCGACGTGCCGCAGCGCATCGGCAACCGGCTTCCATCGCTGGGGATGGAGTGGCAAGGAGACGTTGGCTGCGTAGACCGCGTTGTCGGTCGAGACGTTTCCGAATAGGCCGTTCTTCCCCTTCAGGTTGCTCGCAAACTTGGCGAGCTTCCCCTCCTTCGGCCCGATCAGTTCGGTATCGACTAGGACTTGATGTGTCCTCGAATCGACGTGGCCCGTGATGCGAAACTCTTCGATCTGCGAGAGCGCGAGGTCGAGCAAATCCGTCGTGAGCGTGCTGAACATCGTGCGTGACTTGAAGTCGGACTCGGCCTCGTCGTCATGACGTTGGAACCCTGCGGCATAGGCCAGCTTCAAAGTGTCGGCCATCTCTTCACGCATGATCTTCGGCAGGCCGCGTCGGTGCAGCGAGTAGGCGAAGCCGTGCTGCCCCAACGATCCCTTGGCCAGCTTCTCGAAGTCGGGATAGTGGCGGTCCCACTGCTTGAGCTTCCCGGTCTGAATGAGGATCAAGAGGTAACGTCCGACGAACCCCACTTTCGAGTCCTTGTCCTTTTCAGCTTCAAACCAACCGGGGTGGCCCGCGATGGGTAGAAACGTCTCGCTTGAAACCTCGGAGATGGTCGCCAACAGTTGCTCGCGGTCTTTGGCCGGAATACAGAGCGCGACCGTTGAGTTTTCCAAAACGCCCTCGCCGAGAAATGCGAGTGGGTCGCTGAACAGTTCAATGATCGCGTTCAGTTCGGGGGAAGATTCGGCGGCGTTGGTTTTTGTATCGCCGCCCTGCACTTCGTCTTCGTTCGCGTCTTTCGTAAGACCGCCGTTGAACCATTCGGGATAGCTCATGATTCCAATCGGCCGCGTCGTGTCGATGCCCGGCGAGTTCAAGATTTTTTCCGTCGTCTCATCACCACCGAGCATCATCGCCAGACTTTTTTCACCAAGAAGTGGCTCTCCGAGCACCTCCCCGAGTGAAGTGGCTCGCGCCCGAAGGCGGTCGATGCTGGCCAGTGCCACGACGGCGAACGGATGGTCCTCGACGTGAGGCATCTCGGCGGCACTGGCCCGCGCATCGCCGCTGTGCTGGATGCCGCTCAGCGTGAGGCGACTCTGCTTCGTGAACGGATTGACCAGAACCGAGAGGCTCGCCACGGCCAAGCTCACCGCCACGAGTGACCGCATTCCAACTCGGTATCGATGCCGACTCAAACTGAAATTCATCGCGGACTCCTTTGCTTCGTACTCAGCCTGTTTTCCAAGTCGATGTCAGAGGCTATCCGAAAAGCGAGTTTGGTCACATTCAGTAGGGTCGGCTCTTAGCAGCCCGTTGAAAAACTGTAGGATGGCCTTCTAGGCCGTCGTTTTTCTGCGGGAAATCGGACGGGCAAGATGCCCATCCTACGTTTTTCAACG
>JAYTXB010000600.1:0-7385 GCA_043743205.1 Schlesneria sp. | reverse complement strand
ATCGACATCGGCATCCCTCCCGGCTCGCCCCCAAAACCAACGCGGCGTAGATTAGTGACTCGCCCGCCAAAGGGAAGCGTTTTTCAACAGGCTGCTAGGGGTGAGCCGACACGAGCAGACCCCTCGCCCCCGAAGACAGGGGCGAGGGACAAGAAGGTTTCCGTCAGCGTCAGTGGTTCATGATGAACTCGTTCGAGTTCAGCAGCGCCCAGAAGACATCTTGCAGGCCCTGGATCGGATCGCGCTGGGCGGAGTTTTGGAACGCCTTGTCGAGCGCGCTCAACTCGGCGGGGGATGGCTTGCGGGCGAGGGCCGTCAGGTAGAGGACTTCGATCTTTTGTGGAATCGTCTTCGGCGGTTTGATCCCGGTCGGCTTCGTCTTCGAGGCGGACGGCGTGGTACGAACCGACTTGTTCTTGTCGGCCGCGTCATCGGGTTTGGAGACCGACCCTTCGAGGACTCGTCTCAGGAAACTGCCGTTCGCGCCGCTGAGTGCGTTCCTGACCAGTTCGCCGTTCATCATGACGAGGGCTTGCGGCACAGTGCCATTGAAGGACGAGGCTTCGTCGTTCTCATCGGTGCCGAACGTGCGGACGAACTGGCCGAGCCATTCGGTGCGCTGCTTTTCGGACTGGTCGTAGTTGCGGCCCGCCTTGTGAGCTTCCGTCGCGACGAGTAGCGAATCGTAAAGCTGCTCGGCGGTGAACGGCTTCACGTAGACGCGGCTGAAGAGCGGTGTGTTTCCCGACGCGGGGTCGTCGGCCGTATTGCCGTCGTGAATGCGGCTGGTCAAGTTGTAGGCGTCGCTCGCCGCGATCCAGCGGATCAATCGCTTCTGGTCGTAGCCCGCCGTTTGAAACTCCTGCGCGAGGAACTCGACCAGCTCGGGATGCGATGGCGGGTTGTGCGGCCCCATGTCGTCGATCGGCCGCGTGAAACCGCTGCCGGTGAAGTGACTCCACATCCGGTTGACGAGTGCTCGCGACAGGTACGGCTTGGACGGGTCGATCACCAGCTTGGCGAGTTGCTTGCGGGGTGAATCGCTTGACTCGCCGACGACCAACGTGCCGTCCACGAACTGTCGCGTGATGGCCTCCATGAGTCCCGACCGTTTCTCGAAGAAGACGATGCTCTCGGCATCGTTATCGGTCAGATCAAAGTCGTTGCGTTGAGCGTTGCCCATTCCCTGACGGCGGGTTCCTCGGAAGAAGGCATTCATCCCCCAGAACTGCGACTGCTTCCAATCGTTGAACGGATGGTTGTGACACTGCGTGCATTGAACCTGCAACCCAAGGAACAACCGCGCGGTGATGGCCGTCGCGGGAACCGCGTTCTCATTGAGATGAGCCGCCAGAAATCCGACCGCTCCGTTTTGCTCACTGTTCCCCTCGGCAGAGATCAGGTCGTAGACAAACTGGTCGTAGCGAGCGTTCTTCTCAAACTGCCGCTTGATCCAGCGTTCGAGCACGCCGCGATTCGTCCGTCGGTTGTTGGCTCGGCCGATCAGCAGGTTGCCCCAGATCGTGGAGAACTGCTCGGCGTAATCGGGGTCGTCGAGCAGTTCATCGACGAGTCTGGCTCGCTTGTCCGACGACGAGTCATTCAGAAACTGCACGAGCCGCTGATACGACGGAATGTGTCCGACGATGTCGAGCGACACTCGGCGAGCGTACTCGCCGTCGTCAGCCCGCTCGGACGGAGTGACTCCATTGTCCACCCAACCTTGTTTCACGAAGGCATTGATCTTCGCGACGAGTTCCTCATCGGAGGAAGCGGCCAACGCGAAACGGCCTCCCGCCAGAGTCAGCAGACTCAGCAAGGCTGCCGTGGATACCCATCGACTTCCGGCATATCGCAAGGTACGGATCAACATGCTCGATTCCTGAGAAGAGGCGATTGCCAAGCGAACTGTGGAAAGAATACCTCCCGACGAAGGAGAAACATTCGTCGGGCTTTTGAACTGGATCGAATCGGCCGATATCATACCGCCCCGTCGTGACGGGTGGCAAAGCGGGCGGACATCGACGTTCCATGCCATCACCTCAGACTGCAAGAATCCACCCGGCATCCGGGACGAAGTTTTCTCGACCAACCTTGAAGGAACACCATGCTGAACATCCCGTCAACCGGAGCTTTGGACTTTCTCTCGCTCGGTGCCCTCGTGCATCGGCTCGATCCGGGCATCATCCCGTTCCGCAAGGCGACCGAGTGCAAGATCCACGTCAGCGGCGGTGAGTTCAACGTGTCGGCGAACCTGTCCGACTGCTTCCGGCTCAACACGGGTGTGGCCAGTGCGATGGTGAACTATCCGATCGGCGACCTGATCGCCGAACGAGTCCGCGCGATGGGTGTGAAGCCGTTCTACAAGCTGTTCGAGCACGACGGCGTGACCGGCCCGAACATGGCAACCGTTTTCAGCGACCAGGGCAAGGGCGTTCGCGCCCCCGTCGTCTTCTACAACCGCAGCAACGAAGCCGCCGCGCAGCTCAAGCCGGGCGACTTCGATTGGAAATCGATCTTCGCGGGGGGCGTGCGATGGTTCCACAGCGGCGGCATCTTCTCGGCATTGTCGAAGACGACACCAGAACTGGTCATCGAAGGAATGAAGGCCGCGAAGGCCGCCGGAGCCGTGACCTCGCTCGACCTGAACTTCCGCGCGAAACTGTGGCAGATCTCCGGCGGATTGGAGACGGCTCAGTCAACTCTCCGCCGCATCTGCGAACACGTCGATGTGCTTGTTGGCAACGAGGAGGATCTGCAAAAGGGACTCGGACTGACGGGACCGGATGTCGAATCGAAGTCGAAGATCGATCCGTCTGCGTTCTTCGGCATGATGGCCGACGTGGCGAAGCAGCTTCCCAACGTAAAGGTTGTCGCGACGACTCTGCGCGAAGTTCACACGACGAACAGCCACGACTGGAGTGCGGTCTGCTGGATGGAAGGGAAGACCTACCAGGCTCCGACCTGCCATCTCGATGTCCTCGATCGCGTCGGCGGTGGAGACGGCTTCGCGGCGGGCTTCATCTATGGCCTGCTCAAGGGCCGTCCGCCTCAAGAAGCCATCAATCTCGGCTGGGCTCACGGCGCGATGCTCACCACATTCCCCGGCGACACCACGATGGCGACGGTCGATCAAGTCGAAGCCTTCGCCAAGGGCGGCTCGGCTCGAATTCAGCGGTAAGTTGTGGCGAGACCGAATTCGGTGTCGAGATACGTTCAGAAAGGGGGCACACATGATTGCGACATTGCCGGAAGCGGCTGCCGCACTGATGACGGCGGAGGAGTTTCTGTCGCTTCCCGAGAACGGAAGACGGGATCAGTTCCTGATTCGTGGCAAGCTTTGGGAGAAGGCCATGACCTATCGCAATCCGTTTCACAGTGAACTGATGATGAAGTTGGGATTTCTTCTGAATTCATGGCTTCTTGCCACAGGGCCGAAGCGGTTCAAGATCGTCGGTGGAGAAGCGGGCTTTCGTTTGCGAGTGGAGCCATCGACGATCGTCGGGATTGATGTGGCGGTGGTCTCCAAGGATTTGGGGCACTTCAAACAGGGCAAGCGAGTCGTCTTCGATGGTGCCCCACTGCTCGCTATTGAAATCCTCTCGCCGTCAGATCGCGTATCCGAAGTCGAAGCCAAGGTCGATGAATACCTGTCCGTGGGTGTGAAACAGGTCTGGATCGTCAGCCCTCATTTTCAATCGGTGGAAGTTCACCGCGCGAACCTCCCGCCAGCCCTCTTCACCGGGACGGCGGAACTGTCCGTGGAACCCGATCTTCCCGGTCTGAAGTTCACCGTGGCAGACATTTTTGAATCGTGATGACGGACTGGATGAGTCGTCAAAAGTTATGGTCTCTCTTCGGATGTGAAGCCATGCCTCTTCGCGACATCGAACCCTTCATTCGCTATGTAGACCTCAAGCGAGATTACGTTCCGAGCTTCGATGAGTATCCGTTCAACATTCCGGCCGTGAAGAGTCTCGAACGCTTGGAGTTCCATCCGCAGGTCACGTACTTCATCGGCGAGAACGGATCGGGAAAGTCCACGTTACTGGAGGCGATTGCGATCTTGGAAGGCTTCAATCCCGAAGGCGGCAGCCGCAACTTCAACTTCTCAACGACCGATTCCCATTCCAATTTGGCCGACTACCTGAGAAGTGCATCCGGTGCCCGGCGAGTGAAAACGAGCGACTCCTACTTTTTGCGGGCGGAGAGCTTCTACAACGTCGCCAGCGAAATTGATCGACTCGGAGTCAATGCGGGCTATGGTGGAGGCTCCCTCCACGCTCGTTCTCATGGTGAGTCCTTCTTCACATTGATTACGGAGCGCTTTCGAGGCAACGGCCTGTATCTGCTCGATGAACCCGAAGCGGCGCTCTCCCCCAAACGGCAGCTCAGTTTCCTCACTCGAATGCACGACCTGTTGGCAACGGGTTCACAGTTCATCATTGCCACGCACTCGCCGATCATCCTTGCGTATCCGGAATCGACGATCTACCAGTTTTCGGAACGCGGCATCGAGACGATCGCCTATGAAGAGACCGATCACTTTCAGATCACGCAAATGTTCCTCACCCGACGCGAAGCCATGTTGCGAGAATTGCTGAGCGAACCGGAAAGCTCGTAGAATCGGCAACCGGTTTCAGGCGGGTACGGTTTACCATCCGATGTTTGGTTTCTCGATCTTCAGAACGGCGTGGGAACGAATGAGCGGCGGCTATCTCCGAAGAGTGAAGGGATCTGAACCGCCGGTCAGATGCTGAATCCTTGTGATTGCTTTTGGAAGGAGTTCACCACGATGTCGTTGCTGCTGGAAGCCGAACAGGTTCCGTTGACCACGGATTCGGAGGGGACGCTGCGAGTCGGTGCGACGCGTGTCACTCTCGATTCCGTCGTGGCGGCGTTCGATTCCGGTGCGACGGCGGAAGCCATCGCGGATCGTTTTCCGTCCGTGACATTGTCCGAGGTTTATGGAGTTCTGAGTTGGTATCTGCGACATCGTGTGGAGGCGAACCACTACCTCCAACAACGCCGCGAGGAAGCCGGAAAGCTTCAATCCGAGGTTGAACGACTTCTTTCTGCGAACGGTCTGCGAGCGAAGCTGCTCGCGCGTTCCCCCCAACAAGGTTGAGCGACCATGTTGCGATTGGCGGCCGATGAGGACCTTGATTGGGATATTGTGCGAGGACTTCGTCGCCGCTTGAGCAGCATTGATGTGGTGACGGTTCGCGAGTCGGGGCTGTCGGGAAGTGACGATCCCGCAGTTCTCGAATGGGCGGCCAACTTGGGACGAGTGCTTCTCTCGCACGAGGTGAATACCATGACCAAACACGCCATCGAACGCATCGCAGCCGGACAGTCGTGTCCTGGAGTGATACTCGTCTTGAAGGGCAAACCCTTGGCAACTGTGATCGACGATCTCGCCCTGATCGTCACGTGTTGCGAAGCATCGGAAATCAATCGTCAGATACTTTATCTTCCCCTGCGTTGATCTAACTCGCTCCGGTGAAGGACCGGGCGAACGACCAACACACAACCCAAAAGGACTCAGCAGCTTCTCATGACACAGCACGATATTGGTTTGATTGGTTTGGCCGTAATGGGCCAGAACCTGGTTTTGAACATGGCCAACAATGGCTTTTCGGTCGCGGTCTACAACCGAACGACGGCCACGACCGACGAGTTCGTCGGCGGGCTGAAGAACGAACCGGCGGACAAGGTTCACGCGGGGACGGTCGATCGGATCAAGGGCTATCACACGCTGGAAGAGTTCGTCGGCAGCCTGAAGGCTCCTCGGCGAGTGATGATCATGGTGAAGGCCGGTGCGCCGGTGGATGGCGTCATCGAGCAACTCAAGCCGCTCCTTTCGCCCGGCGACATCATCATTGACGGCGGGAACTCGGACTACGCCGATACCAACCGTCGCGACAAAGAGATCAAAGCGGCCGGACTGCGATTCATCGGGACGGGCGTCTCGGGTGGTGAAGAGGGTGCGTTGAAAGGTCCGAGCATCATGCCGGGCGGACACCACGAAGCTTGGCCGTTTGTGAAAGACATCTTCCAGAAAATCTCAGCCAAAGTCGGGCCGAACAACGACATTCCTTGTTGCGATTGGGTGGGTGAAGCCGGGGCGGGCCACTACGTCAAAATGGTTCACAACGGGATCGAGTACGGCGACATGCAGCTCATCTGCGAAGCCTACTTCATCCTGAAGAACACACTCGGCCTGAGCAATGACGAGTTGTATCAGGTCTTCAAATCTTGGAACGAAGGGGAACTAGAGAGCTACCTCATCGAGATCACGCGCGACATCTTCACCGTGAAGGACAAGGAGTCGGGCGAATCGCTCGTGGACAAGATTCTCGATACCGCCGGGCAGAAGGGGACGGGGAAGTGGATGAGCCAGCACGCGCTCGACCTTGGCGTCCCAACGACGCTCATCACCGAAGCCGTTTACGCCCGCTGCCTCTCCGCTCAGAAGGACGCTCGCGTGCGAGCCAGCGCCGTCCTCAAAGGCCCGGCCGATGCGAAGTTCACCGGCGACAAGACTCAGTTCATCGAAGACGTTCGCCAAGCCTTGTACGCCTCAAAGCTGTGCAGTTACGCCCAGGGCTATGTGCAACTCGACGCCGCCGCGAAAGAGTTCGGTTGGAAGCTGAACAACGGCAACATCGCCCTCCTGTGGCGAGGCGGTTGCATCATCCGGTCGAGGTTCCTCGGCGACATCAAGGCGGCGTTCGATAAGAACCCCACGCTCGAAAACCTGCTGCTCGACGACTTCTTCCGCGCGGCGATCGACAAGGCTCAACCAAGCTGGCGTCGAGTCATCTCGACTTCGGTGCAACTCGGCTTGCCGATCCCGGTCTTCAGCGCGGCCCTCAGCTACTACGACGGCTATCGCAACGCCCGGCTTCCCGCCAACCTGCTGCAAGCCCAGCGAGACTACTTCGGCGCCCACACTTACGAACGCACCGACAAGCCACGCGGCCAAATGTCTCACACCGACTGGATTCGCGAACGCAAGCTGACGTGAGGCATTAGACAGCCGAGTATGGCTGTCGAAGTTCTCCATCTTCGGCGATCACTAACTCACCGCCCGTCCTCACCAGAGGACGGGCGGTGTCATTGAGATTGCCCGAACTTATACCTCACGCGGCATGAAGTGAGACGTTCAGCAGACTGTTGAAAAAGGGGGCGAGTAGTAGCCCGCAGCGTCAGCGAAGGCGTTATTCTCGAAGAACTCGTGTCGATATCCTCCCTCGCTGACGCTGCGGGTTACTTTTTCAACGGGCTGTTAGTTCGACTGTCTTAGATTTGCCGTTTGTTGATGTTCAACGGGGCCAGTCTGTTGCGTTGTTTCCAGTGGGAGGTGCGGGCGAGTTCGTTAC
>JAYTXB010000599.1:0-4284 GCA_043743205.1 Schlesneria sp. | reverse complement strand
TCCCCAAACCGACGCGAAGCCAACAGCCGCTCGACCACGGTCTCATAAGCTTGCGGCGTCGTGTCGGCGACGAAGGCATCGACCTCGGCCAACGTCGGCGGGAGACCGGTCAGGTCGAGAGTCACTCGTCGAATGAGCGTGGTCTTGTCCGCAGTGGGCGATGGTACGAGGCCCTCTCGCTCCAGCCGCGCGAGGATGAAATGGTCGATCTCATTCTTCGGCCAACGCGCGTCCTTGACGACCGGCCGCGCGGGGCGAGTCGGTGCGACGAACGACCAGTGTTCGCGGTACTCGGCCCCCTGTTCGATCCACTGTGTCAGCAACTTCTTGTCGGCATCCGACAGTGGCTTGTTGAGCGACGGCGGCGGCATGACCTCGGTCGGGTCAGTCGAGTTGATCCGTCGCACGATCTCACTCGCCTCGATCTTGCCCGGCGTGATGGCGGTGTGCCCGGACTCCAACCTCGTCACGGCCGACTCGCGCTGATCGAGTCTCAGTCCCGCCTTTCGCTCATGTTCATCGGGACCATGACAACGGAAGCAGGTGTTCGAGAGGAGCGGTCGCACCTGCTGCTGAAACGAGACGCGCGCTGGCGTTGCGTTCGCGGGGCGACCTTGTTCTGCTCCCTGTCCGAACGACATGGCCCCGCCGTTGGCCACAAACGCCAGCACGACGACAACACGCAGGCCGATCGAATGCACGCAACGAAACATCGTGTACCTCGCAAAAAACTTCACCCACAGAACGCGGCGAGATTGTGAAGTGAGCCGACACTCCCGGCAAGCAAGGTCGAAGAGAACGATGAGTGGCCAAGATGAAGTCGCTCATGGGCGGTCAGCGTTTTTCTGGTCCCCTCTCCCGCCCGTCCTCGGGGGTAGAGGGTTAGGGTGAGGGGGGATTCTTTTTAAGTATGACACCGAGAGAACAGGGTCATCCTTTTGTTTTGAATGATCTTCAAGTCGGAGCGATTCTCGAACGCTCGGCCCCCTCACCCTAGCCCTCTCTCCCGAGGACGGGGGCGAGGGGACCAAACAATGAACCCACTGACCCCGCAGACGTGACCCTCAAGGCCGACTCAGGAGAACCACCCGATGAATTCCGAAACTGCGTCGCCATCAAGTTCGTCACCACCGCTGCTCGATTGCCGCAGTATCTGTGTGCGTTTTGGCGGTGTCGTCGCGTTGGAAGGCGTGGACTTCGACCTGCACGCGGGTGAGGTGCATGGTCTCGTCGGCTGCAACGGGGCGGGGAAGAGTACGCTCATGAAGGTGCTGGCGGGTGCGGTTCCCGAGTATCGCGGAGACATCTCGCTCGACGGCCAACCGGTGCGACTTAGTTCGCCGCGCGAGGCACTCGCGCAACGGATCGCGATGGTCTATCAAGAGCTATCCGGCATCGGGGCGTTGTCCGTCGCGGAGAACTTGTTTCTTGGACGGCAACCGGTTCGCTGGGGTCACGTCGATTGGAGCCGCATGAATCGCGAGGCGGCGACGGCACTGAGTGAACTCGACATTCACATTGACGTGCGAAAGCGACTCGACTCGTTTCCATTGGTCATTCGGCAGATGGTCGAGATCGCGCGCGGCCTGCATAGCGGCGCGCGAGTTCTGATTCTCGACGAGCCAACCAGCGCGCTCAGTCTGCCCGAAGCACGACGACTGTTTGAGCTGATTGCCAAACTGAAGGCGCGCGGCGTAGCGATTGTCTTCATCAGCCACTTCATCGAAGACGTGCTGGCCATCTGTGATCGCGTCACCATCCTGCGCGACGGCCGCAAGTTGGAGACTCGCTCATCCCAGGAACTCGATCGCGCCACGATCCTGCATCAGATGGTCGGTGAAACGCGCGACTCGGGCGCGGCCGAACAGACGGAGGCGACTTTGCCCGCTCGATCAGCGGCCGATCCGAGATTGATGGTCCTCGGCCTCGAACATCACGCCCACTTCCAAAACATCACGCTCGACGTGAAGCCGGGTGAGACGCTCGGGCTGTATGGCTTCGTCGGCGCGGGGCATCAGGAATTGGTCCACGCGCTCGCCGGGGCACTCCAGCCGGACAAAGGCGATCTCGTGTTGGAGAACCGCCGGCTCCCCACGGGCGATGTGCCGCTGGCCGTTCAAAATGGAGTCGTCCTCGTCGCCGCTGATCGCGCCCAAACGCTGGCTCGTCGCGCCCCGATCGCTCACAACGCCACGTTGGCTCACCTGTCGCGAACGCTCGGTCAATGGCTCACGCGCACTCAAGAACATCGCGTCTGCCAGCCATTGCTCGAACGAGTCGGCTGTCGTCCAGCCAATCCCGCGCTGCGCGCCGGTTTGCTCTCGGGAGGCAATCAGCAAAAGGTCGTCCTCGCCAAATGGCTGCTCGGCCCGATAAAAGTCTTGCTGCTGGAGGAACCGACGCGCGGCATGGATGTTCACGCCAAGGCCGAGATCATGGAACTGGTTGCCCAACAGAAACGCGACGGTGCCGCCGTCGTCCTCGCCTCCACCGAACCCGAACTGATCCTCGCCCACGCCGACCGCATCCTCACCTTCAGCCGAGGCCGCATCACCCGCGAATTCACCAACGAACACGTCACCAAACAAGACCTGATGCACCACGCCGAACTGTAGGCGTGTCGATGGGCTTCATCCGTGGATTCCCGCCAGCAACTCAATCTCGGGTGGTAGGGGCGCGGGATGGCCTGCCGACAGGGACCGCAGCCAACGAAGTGGGTTCACACCATGAATACAATGTTCTTCATCAAGCAATCTGGAGGAAAATAGTGACAGACATCAAGTTGTTTTCGGCATCGAATGTCCCCCGCGATCTGATCGCCGGATTGGTCGTGTTTTTGGTGGCGTTACCATTGTGTTTGGGTGTGGCGCTGGCCTGCAACGCGCCGTTGTTCTCGGGGCTGTTGGCCGGGATTGTGGGTGGCATTCTGGTCGGTCTCTTGAGCCACTCGCAGACGAGTGTCAGCGGGCCAGCCGCCGGATTGACGGCTGTCGTGGCGGCTCAAATCGTGGCGTTGGGATCGTTCCAGGCGTTTCTGCTGGCCGTGGTCGTGGCGGGTTTGATTCAGATTGTGCTGGGTCTCGCACGAGTCGGATTCATCGCGGCGTTCTTTCCCTCCAGCATCATCAAGGGATTGCTGGCCGCGATCGGCGTGATCCTGATTCTGAAACAGATTCCTCACGTTCTGGGTCACGACACCGACCCGGAAGGGGACATGGCGTTCCAGCAACCGGATCATCAGAACACATTCTCTGAGTTCGGGGCATTGTTCAGCGACCTGCATCTCGGTGCCGCCACGATTGGCCTGCTGTCGATTGTGTTGCTGGTCCTGTGGGATCGCTGCCGACCGTTGAAGAAGTCCGCGATTCCCGCACCGCTCGTCGTGGTGGCGTTAGGAATCGGACTCAGTTTGATTTTTCAGCAGCTTGGCGGGCGATGGGTCATCGAGTCGAGTCATCTCGTCCAAGTGCCGGTCGCGGACAGCTTGAGCGGGTTCTTCGGATTCCTGCAATGGCCCGACTTCTCTCAATGGTCCAATCCGGCGATCTATACCGCTGGAGTAACGATTGCCCTTGTCGCTTCGCTGGAGACGCTGCTCAACCTGGAAGCGGTCGACAGACTTGACCCACAGCAACGCACGTCGCCTCCGAGTCGAGAACTGCTGGCGCAGGGGATCGGGAACTTGGTCGTCGGCCTGATCGGCGGGATCCCGGTCACGTCGGTCATCATCCGCAGTTCGGTGAACATCAGTGCGGGAGGCCGAACGAAGCTCGCAACGATCATTCACGGCGTGCTGATGCTGGTCTGTGTGATGTTTCTGCCGGTCTGGCTGAACCTGATTCCCCTGTCCTGCCTGGCGGCCATTCTGCTGGTGACTGGCATCAAGCTGGCCAGTCCCGAACTGGTGAGGCAGATGTGGAGTGAAGGGCGTTATCAGTTTATTCCGTTCGCGGTGACCGTGGTCTCCATCGTCCTGACCGATCTATTGATCGGGCTTCTGATTGGGATGGCGATCAGCATCAGCTTCATCCTGCACAGCAATCTGCGTCGCCCGCTGCGTCGCATCGTCGAGAAACATCTGGGGGGCGATGTTATCCATCTCGAATTGGCCAACCAGGTCAGCTTTCTCAATCGGGCGGTGTTGGACAAGGCCTTGAACGAAGTGCCGCACGGGGGACATGTGCTGCTTGACGCGCGCCAGACGGTTTACATCGACACCGACGTGCTGAGCCTGATCCACGATTTCAAGGAACGAACCGGTCCGGCCCGTTCGGTGAAGGTCAG
>JAYTXB010000598.1:0-18165 GCA_043743205.1 Schlesneria sp. | reverse complement strand
GCCCGTTGAAAAACGTAGGATGGGCATCTTGCCCGTCCGATTTCCCGCAGAAAAACGACGGCCTAGAAGGCCATCCTACAGTTTTTCAACGGGCTGTTAAGCTGGCAATCGTTGGGATTCGATTTGCACTCCTGAACTTGGAACCTGAAATTATTGAGTTCGCTCAAGGTAAACGCCGAAACTCGTTGACTCGGTTTTATTGACGGGGTACTGTCCCACCCGTTTCTACCGGTGCAAGATCGTTCAGTCCCGTTGATTCGTGGGCTAGCATCCGTTTCGGGGTTTGCTTCCGTTTGCCTATTGGGTGGTCTTTTCCTTCAAGATTGGCTTGCGATTCGCGCAGCCTCCGGAACTCTTTTTGGTGTGATGTTCGGTTGGAAATTGTTGTCCAGCCAAGTTGGTTATGGTTTGTTTCCTTTTTGATCTGGGAGTGAGTGATGAGGAAGAAGTATTTGAGGCGACTTGATCAACGGAGCGCGTTCACGCTGATTGAGCTTTTGGTTGTGATCGCGATTATCGCAGTTCTGATTGCCTTGCTGCTCCCCGCAGTTCAGCAAGCACGTGAGGCCGCTCGACGGACAGAGTGCAAGAACAAGCTGAAGCAGTTGGGATTGGCGATGTACAACTACCACGACACCTTTTCGGTGTTCCCGATGAACGCCAGTAACGGCGGTCCTGGCGGACAACGGCACAGCAGCTTTGTAGGGATGATGCCTTATGTCGATCAGGCGCCTTTGGCCCAAATGATTGAAGGCGGCGGGACCAATGCGGCCGTGAACGGCACCACTAATTACTTCTCTAATAGCTTCGTTCCCTGGGACGGGAATCACAAAGCGGCCATCAAAAAGCTCCCCTTTCTGCTGTGCCCATCCGATGGCGACACGACCGTCGAGGGCAATCTCGGCAAGACCAACTACGTGACCAATCGTGGTGACACCGTATGGGATCACACTCCCCAATGGAACGGCAACGGCGGACGTGGTCTGCGCGGCTTTTTCGTAGGCGGTACCGCCGGTTCTGGAACACGCTCGGTGCGAGACGTGACCGATGGTCTGAGTAACACGATTGCCATGAGTGAAGTGATCAAAACCAAGCCGGGGGCAACGCGGCTGAATGAAGGGGCAGTCTCGTATCAATTCAGCCAAGGTCAAATGGCAGGAGCAGGGGGATTCCCCGCAGTCTGTTTGACCGGCCTCGGTCTGAATGACGTGGTGACGACCACCAATGGAAATTCACTGCGACGCGGCTGTCGCTGGATGGATGCGGCTCCTGTTTTTACCGGATTCACCACCATCCTCGGGCCGAACAAAATTAGTTGCTTGTCGAACAACGGTGGCGATTCCGGCGATGGTGTTCTTGAGCCATCCAGTCTGCATACGGGCGGTGTCCAGGTGTTGATGGGCGATGGAGCGGTTCGTTTCGTGAGCAACAACATCGACAATGGAAATCCGACGTTGACGAATCCAGCAGGCGGAACGAGCGGTGTTCCAAGCGGCCCCAGCGTCTACGGCATCTGGGGTGCGTTGGGCTCGGTTAGAGGCGGCGATACCGTTGCCGACTTCTAACAATCGGCTGTGGCGATGCTGATCCTGAGTGAGGGCAGCTTGGCTGCCCTCACTCCTGTTTTTGTTTGTTTCTCGAAATTGCACTTAAGGCGTTTCCGGCCATGCTTATGACAAGACAACGACAGCTTTTGATATTGCTCTTGCTGACCGGGATTCCGATCTCAATAGCGGGATGCACTTCGGGCGATCAGGGCTCATCCAAACGCCCCGCGATTTATAAGGTCACTGGGAAGGCCACGTATCTCGGCGCACCGCTCATTGGTGCCGTCGTCACGTTCGCACCTCAGGAAAAGCAGCCTGCTGCCGTAGGCCGGACGAACGACGCCGGTGAATTCGCCATGACAACTTATCGATCTGGTGATGGTGCCGCAGCGGGTGAGTTCAAGGTGTTGGTGATGTTAGTTGTCTCCGAGGCCGAATCCACGCCTCAGCAAGCACACAGCACGCAGCCGGGGTCTGTGTCGCCCGGGTCAGCCCATAGCGAAGAGGCGGCAGCCAAGTCTTCGGGGAGTCTCCTGCCAGCCAAGTATGGCGATGCCAACGAAACCCCGCTGAAAGCCAAGGTCGAGCCGAAGGGCACCAACAACTTCACGTTCGAAATCAAGTAGCGCGGTGATCGGTTGCACCATGGCAGGCAATCTCTCTCCCGTGATTTTTGGCCGGAGTCGATGCGCCTCACGCCAATTGGTCTGGCTTGTCGCCTGTGGATGGCTGCTGCTCGTGGGCTGCGGGAAGGAGCCTGCCCCAAGAAAGCCTTCGCTATCAGAGGCCAAAGCGGCCTTGGCACGTGGTGACCTTCAACGTGCCGAGCGATTGGCCGTTGAGATTCCCATCGAGAGCCCCGACCGAATGGCGGCATTGGCGATTGCCGGGGAAGCGGCCAACAAGAACGGTCGTGTTGATGTGGCTGTGGAGCATTATTTGGCACTGGCCAAGCGGCAACAGCAATTGCGAGAAGCACCGCTTGGTCTCTTTTATGCAGCCGAAGCTTGTCGGGGCGCAGGCCGGTTGAGCAACGCGGAAGAGTTCTATCGCCAGTTTCTCACGTTCGTTCCTGATAATGCTCTCACACATGAACGGATGGCATTTGTCACGAGTGCCTCCGGTCGCCGCTGGGAAGCGGTCCCGCATTATTTCTTCCTCGTCCGGAGCGGTACGGCTGAGCTTGAAGAGTTGGTCTTGTTTGCCGACCTCGACCGCCCCCTTGAGCAGCGTCCTTTCCTCGAAGACTGCGCAAAAAAGTCGCCGGCGGATTCTCTTGTGCAGCTCGGTTTGGCCGCTCACTGTTTGTGGGAAGGCCAGACAACAGAGGCTCTGCCTCGATTGCGGGCGTTCGTGGCGGCCGTTCCAGAGATCGTGGCTGCCCAGGCGATGTTGGGTGAATTGCTCGTTAACCAAACCGACGAAGAGTTTGTCGCGTGGCACAGTCGCCTTTCGCCCCAAGTCGAAAGTGACCCGGACATTCATTGCGTTCGCGGGCTGTGGGCGCGCAAGCACGATCAACCGCAGATTGCCGCTCGTTGTTTTTGGCAGGCGATCCGGCTGGCGCCGACTCATCGCCGGGCGACGTTTCAGCTCGGGCAAGTCTTGCGTTCGTTGCATCATCCCGCTTGCGCGATGATCGAGGCCCGCTCGAAACAACTGATTCAACTGACGCAACTCATGGACCAAGTCTTGCGAACGGAGTCGCAGCACGACGAGCCGTTTCGTGGGAGCGCGCTCCTACTTGAACAGATGGGTCGGATTTGGGAAGCGGGTGCGTGGGGCGTGGTCGCTCGTCGCCAGTTCCCAGCAGCGGAATGGCCGCGCGAGTTACTCCAACGTATCGCGGGACAATTGAATTCAGACCTGCCCTTGGTGACGGATCGCGAGAACCTCGCGCTGCGATTCGATCTATCGAAGTTCCCGCAGTTTGATTCGCTCGTGTCTCAGCGCGGCCCCGCCGCCCCACTGCAATTGGAGGCACGCCGGGACGCGGCCATCCATTTTGAGGAAATGAAGCCCGGGCCCGACTTCATCTATCTCAACGGAAATGATCTCGCCACACCGGGAGCGCGGATGTTCGAGCAAACGGGTGGTGGCGTGGCGGTACTCGACTATGACCTCGATCACTGGCCGGATTTGTACTTCACACAAGGAGGCGTCTGGCGCACCGGTCAATCAGAGCCGGATCCACCGGGACCGTTCACGGATCGGCTCTTCCGGAATGCGGAAGGCGGAGCCGCGATCGACGTGACCGAGGCCGCTGGATTGGTTGATCGTGGATTCGGCCAAGGCGCATCGTCGGGAGACTTCGACAACGACGGTTTTCCCGATCTGTATGTGGGCAACGTCGGTCGCAACCAACTACTGCACAACAACGGTGACGGTACGTTCACCGATGTCACGGACATCGCCGGTTTGACGCCAGCCGATTGGACCACAAGTTGCGTGATTGTCGATTTAAATGCCGACGGCAACCCAGACTTGTACGACGTGAACTATGTCACCGGTCCGCAGGTGTACGAGCGGATTTGCCAAGGCAAGGGCTGCTCTCCCAGCTCCTTCGCCGGTGCTGCCGATCGTCTGCTTCTCAGTCGAGGTGACGGCTCATTCGAATTGATCGAACCGGCCGCTCCCGAAGTCGATGGCAAAGGATTGGGGATCGTCGCGTTCGATCTGCACGAACGTGGACGGCCGAGTCTGTTCGTGGCGAACGACCAGGTGCCGAATTTTCTATTGCGAAACCACGCGACGGAAGACCGCCACAATGTTCGACTGGAAGACGAGGCGTTCATCAGCGGCGTCGCGTTCAATCAGGACGGGTTGGCGATGGCGTCGATGGGGATCGCAGCCGACGACGTTGACGGCGATGGACGCCTCGACTTCTACGTCTCGACGTTCAAAGACGAAGCCAGCATGTTGTTGTTACAGGACTCGTCGGGATTGTTTGTCGAAGGGGGCAGCACTGCGGGTTTGCGGCCCGCGACATGGCCGTTTGTCGGCTGGGGAACGCAGTTTCTCGATGCCGATCGCGATGGTCGGCCGGACATCGTCGGAGTGAATGGACACGTCGATGACTATCGCAAGGAAGGGGGCGAGTGGCAGATGCGACCGCAGTTCTTTCGGAACGTCGGCTCGAGCCGATTCGAGCAGCTACCGGCGGTACAGATCGGGTCGTTCTTCGATCAGAAGCGATTGGGGCGAGGGCTTTCTCGGCTCGACTGGAACCGCGATGGCTTGATGGATTTCGTTGTCTCGAATGTCGGTGATCGAGCATCGCTGGTCCTCAACACGACGACACGCGCGGGGCAGTTCATTGCCGTCCGATTGGTCGCCCAGGACCGAGCACGTGATGCCATCGGAAGTGTGATTGACGTTCGCGCGGGAGACCATCAGTGGAGCAAACAACTCGTCGCTGGCGATGGCTACATGGCTAGCAATGAGAGATGGATTCAATTCGGTCTTGGTGACGCGAGTGACGTGGCTGAACTCACCGTTCATTGGCCCTCGGGATCAAAAACCACCGTGCAATCGCTGCCGGTCGGTTGTACTTTGGAGCTCATTGAATCAACTTCGCACGGCATCTTGAGAAGTGGCCCCACGGACTCGCGAGTCATCAAGGTGACGAGCGATCGAAATGATTAAACGAATCAAAGTCTGCTGCACTTTTCCTTCATCGTGGCGGTGAGTTTCGTGACACAACGCCCTTCTATTGAGCCGAAGGGGCCACCTCGACGGCTCGCGTTTGTCGGTCTGTCGGTGGGGCTAACCGTTGTCACCTTGAGTGGCCTCGCTTGGTACTTCGGGCAAGGCCGCGCTGTTCCTCCCGAACAACTGTTGGCGCGGGCGCGAGTTGAACGACGACAAGGAAATCTCGCCCGCGCCGAAACTCTGGCCGCGCGAGCAGCGGAACTGGACCCACACTTGAACGAAGCGTCACTCTTTGCGAGTGATTGCGCAGTCGAACAAAAAGCTTGGTCCCGAGCTTTGAAGTCTCTGGAACGAATTCGATCGAAATCGAAGCAAGTTCAACTGACAGTGCGATTGCGTCGGGCAAATCTCTTACACCGGCATCTTTTTCGGCTTGCAGAAGCCGAACGAGCGTATCGAGCTGCTCTCGAAATCGAGCCCGATCACGTTGCGGCCAACACGGGTCTCGCACAGCTATTGAGCCTCTGTGGTCGCAAACAAGAAGCCACGCCGCTCGTGTTGAGACTCATTCGGCGGAACGTCGAAACCGACATGCTACTGCTGCTCGCACGCGGTGATATGGTGGTCGAAGACTCTGCACTTTTGACCCAAGCGCAGAGCGCGGACCCGTCAGACTCGAACCCACTCGTTGGCTTGGCTTGGCATGCTCTCAATCAGGAACAGTTCGCGGTCGCGGAACAACGACTGCAAGCGGCACTTCGAGTGGATGCAGGAAGCCTACCTGCACGACGCCTCTTGGGGCGGGTCTTGCTGAAGGCCAGTCGTTCCGCCGACTTCGCCGATTGGTCCAAGGAGTTGCCACCCGCTGCGAAGGATGATGCCGAACTCTGGCTGGTTCGCGGTCAGATGGCCGAAGTCATCGGGGACGGATCGGGAGCCATCCGCTGTTTTTGGGAAGCAGCTCGACTCGGGCCGGAATCCAAGATGGCGACGTTTCAGCTATCGCTTTGTCTTGCGAAAGCGGGCGATGACCGAGCCGTAGCGGCTCTACGGGATCGAGTTCAAACGCTGCACGCGCTGGAGGAACTTCAGAATCAGATTCTGTTCGCGGATCGTGGGCACTCCGAAAAGTTGTGGCCGCTCGCTCAAGCCTATGAATCAGCGGGACGATTGTGGGAGGCATATGGCTGGTGTCAGTTCGCCATTCGGGTCGGTGCCAGCACGTCCGAACTGGCTGCACATACCGAGCGAATGCGTGACCGATTGCAGGGGGAACCGCTACAGCTCGTGACCGACTCTGCCAATGTCGCGCGGACGATCAACCTGACGGAGTACCCGATACCCAGCCTGCAAACGAACTCAACGACAGCCGCGCGAGATGTCGCACTTTTGAAAACGACTCCGACATTTCGTGAGGACTCCGAGTTGGTCGGATTGAAATTCCGGTACTTCAATGGTGTGCAGGGACAGCCGACACACCGGATGTTCGAGTTCACTGGAGGAGGCGTCGGTGTTGTTGATTTCGATCTCGACTCGTACCCCGACCTGTTCCTCACTCAAGGCTGCACTTGGCCACCGGGATCGCTCGATGTGAGTGGCGGTGATCGCCTCATTCGCAATCGAGCGGGAGCTTCGTTTGACGATGTGACATCACGAGCAGGGTTTCAAGAGTCTGGCTTTGGACAAGGTGTGACGATCGGAGACTCGAACTCAGACGGCTTTCCCGACATCTACGTCGCCAACATCAGTCTCAATCAATTATGGCTCAATCAAGGAGATGGGACGTTCCGCGATGTCACTGAAGCGGCAGGTCTGATCGGGCAAGATTGGACCACCAGTGTCATCATGGCCGATTTGACCGGCGATGGGCTGCCAGACATTTACGATGTCAACTACGCCGCTGATGAAGACGCCTTTGATCGTGTCTGCCAACACTCCGATGGTTCGCTGCGGGCCTGTCGCCCAGCCGACTTTCATGGGCAAGCAGATCGTCTGTGGCTGAACTTGGGGGAGGGGCATTTCCGCGAGGCCACCGTTGAACTGCTCGGCGAGACGCCACTCGGAATGGGGCTGGGCATCGCGGCGTGGGATGCGGATGGCGATGGACGTTTGAGCCTGTTCGTCGCCAACGATAGCACGCCGAGCTTCTACTTCCGGCCCGACAAGAAGGGAGACCAGATTGGCCGATTGCGCGAATGTGGCATCGAAGTGGGGCTGGCGTTCAACAGCGATGGCAAGGCGACCGGTTGCATGGGCGTGGCGCTTGGCGACATTGACGACAATGGTCGGATGGACTTGCTCGTCACGAATTTCTACGCCGAACCAAACTCGCTTTTCATCAACACGACGCCGGGCTTCTTCGAGGATCAGACTCGACAAAAAGGGCTGGCGGCTCCGTCGCTCAACATGCTCGGCTTCGGAACGCAGTTCCTCGACACCAATCTTGACGGACGTTTGGAACTCTTCGTTGCCAATGGTCATGTCGATGATCTGCGTCGATTCAACCGCCCCTATCGGATGCCACCGCAGTTGTTCCACATGGATGAACAGGGACAGTTTGTCGAGTTGCCTCGCCAGCAAATCGGTCGCTACTTCGAGCAAGACTGGTTGGGCCGCGCCGTAGCGCGACTCGATTGGAATCGCGATGGCCGTGACGACCTCGCGGTCGGCCAGCTCGACGATCCCCTCTCGCTGCTCACCAACACCACCGCCGAGGTCGGCTCACACCTTGCCTTACGACTGATCGGGGTTCAATCCAATCGCGATGCCATCGGCACGACGGTCGAAGCCCGCATCGGTTCGCGCACGATGGTTCGCCAACTCACCGCTGGCGATGGCTATCAATGTAGCAACGAACGCCGACTCATCTTCGGTGCGGGTACTGACACGCAGATCGACGAACTCACCATCCGCTGGCCTTCCGGCCTCCGCCAACATTTCTCCAACATCACACTTCCCACCGAACTCTGCATCCGCGAAGGCCACGATCCGTTGGTTCAGAGTCGTTGAACTTCGACAAGGCGATCTCACCGGCGATCCAGTGCGGGGAACGGGAACTCGGTGGAGGGCGTGTGTTGTTCGCGCATCAGTTTGTCGATCTGCGCAACGATCTCGGGGTGAGTGGCGGCGACATCGGTGGTCTCGGCGATGTCGGTCTTCAAGTTATAGAGTTCGATCTTCCACGGTTGGGTCGGCTGCTTGTTCTGAGGCAGCAGTTTCTGCACGACTCCCTTCCAGTCCCCCATGCGCAGTGAGACTTGGCCACCGTAAGCAGGGAACTCGCGGTAGAGGAACGGACGGGGCGGTTGCGTCTGGCCGAGCAACGTCGGGGCGAAGCTGATGCCGTCGAGATCACGCGGGGTGGCGTTGGCTGCTCCCGCCAGATCGAGCAGCGTGGGGAGCCAGTCCTCAAATCCGGTGACTCGCTCGGACGTGATGCCGCTCGGGATGCGGCCCTTCCAAGCGGCGAGCGTCGGGACACGAAAGCCTCCTTCGTAGAGCGATCCCTTCCGACCGCGCAAGGGTCCAGCCGACTCGAAGAACTCACAATCAGTTCCGCCCAGCTTGTCGTAGAGCGGCCCGTTGTCGGAGCTGAAGACGAAGATCGTTCGCTCTTCCAAACCGAGTTCCTTGATGAGCGACACCATCTGGCCGACGTGCGCATCCATGCGTGTGACCATCGCCGCATAAGTCGCGCGGGGCGAGCGAACCGGCACATAGCCTCGACCACCCTCATACGGCGGGTCATCTGAGAACGCGCCGTCGTACTCCTTCAGTGCGTCGGCCGGAGCTTGCAGTGCCAAGTGCGGGATCGTGGTCGGCGCGTAGAGAAAGAACGGTCGATCCTGGTGATCGCGAATGAATTTCAAAGCCTGCTCGGCGATGACATCGGCCGAGTAAACCTGACCGGTGAACCCGGAGTAACTCTTCGGATCGAGTGGATCGACGCCGTCAGCCAGCTTCGGTTGATGCCCTGAGATCGCGACCTCGTTCAGCGGGAAGCGTCGTTCGTCATCCCAGAGCGACGCAGGATAAAAGCTGTGCGCCACCGCCTGACAGTTATAGCCGAAGAACCGATTGATCCCCTGCTTCAGCGGTCGCCCTTCCGACTCCGGCCCACCGAGGCCCCATTTGCCGAAGGCCCCCGTCACATAGCCTTGAGCTTGCAACAGCTTGCCGAGCGTCACGGTTGCCGCCGGGATCGGGAACTGACCTTCCGGCTTCGCTTCTTTGTTGTTCCGAATGAATGCATGCCCCGGATGCTTGCCGGTCATCAAGACGCACCGCGACGGAGCACACACAGCGTTGCCTGAGTAATGCTGCGTGAATCTCATCCCCCCCGCAGCCAGCGCGTCGAGGTGCGGCGTCCGAATTTTCTTCTGCCCGAAGCAACCAAGATCACCGTAGCCCAAGTCGTCCGCCAGGATAAAGACGATGTTCGGCTTGGCCCGAGGATCACGCTGCGGCGCGTTGTCGGCCCATAACGAACGCGGGCTTAATACGCAGTTCATCACGACGACGGTGAACAGCCACACGAGGGACTTCAAGCTACGACGACTCACGATCATCGGTCATTCTCCGTGCGCAATGGCAACTCAGTGCAGGAAGGTTTCAGAACGAGACAGAGACTCGCAACTCGTACGGCGAGATACAACCGCAGCGAAGACTCGGCAATCGCGCGGCGGACTCGCTACCATCCTCCGGCCGCTTGGAAATCTCTCCGAGGTTGGCGTTGCCTCTCACTGGCCGCTCATGCTGATGCCGTCAGATCGCCCCCACGCTGATCGTCTGTTCGCGGAGTCCTCGCCCTCGGTTGGTGATCGATTCGACGTGCGTGGCCTCTTGCGTCAGGGGCTGCTCTTGGCGGGCTTGGTCCTCGTGACTTGCTTTCGATATGCGGATGACGCGGGCCAGATCGCGCTGCCCGCCACTTGGCTCATGTTCGTGCTGCTCGTGTTGACCGGTTGGTCGTGTTCGCGGCAATTGGCACTGAGTGCGAGCGTTCTCGTGTCGCTGGCTTGGAACGTGCTGGAAACAACTCGCGCCGCAGACGGGACGCAATTGGTGTTCGGTCAGGTATTGAGACTGCTCATCGCGCTGTGGCTCGTCGCGTGGATGGGGCGTCTGCGCGAACGGCTCGCGGAAGCTCAGCGTTTCGCGCGACTTGACGCGCTGACCGGTCTTCCCAATCGGCAAGCACTTGTCGAAGCCTTGGTGTCAGAACTGAATCGTTCTTGCCGCTTCGGTCGGCCCTTCACGTTGGCCTTACTCGACTGCGACGGATTCAAGGGGATCAACGACCATGGCGGTCATCACGCAGGTGACGCCGTACTGCGGCAGATCGGTGTCGCACTGCGGCAGCACACGCGCCCTTACGATTGCGTCGGCCGATTGGGTGGCGACGAGTTCCTGCTCGTGCTCTCCGAAGTCGATCATGACGACGCGACACTCATCGCCGAACGACTGCGTGCCGCACTGCGACACTTCGTCGAACGCGATCATCCGACGCTGACGTTCAGCTTGGGAGTCGTCACCTTTCTCGCGAGTGACCTCGACTGGGAAGCCTGCCTCCAACAAGCCGATCACGCGATGTACACTGCCAAGCGTCGCGGCCCCGATGAGACTCAGTTTGAGATCGCGACAGCGAACGGCAGACGGACGATCCCAGTTAAGGGATGAGAAAGAGTCGCTTCTCATTTGCCATTGGAGGCAGAGTCCCCGGCGAGAATCAGACCGTACGGCGCTTCTTGCGGCCACCGATGAAACTGTCGATGACGAGATTGCCGAGATCGTTCGCGTTGCAATAGGCCGCGACGCCTCCGGTCACCTGAGCCAGCCGCTGCACGAAGTTGACCAACTCCAAGTAAAAGTAGTCCTCGATGAGCGCGAAGCTCGAAACGTGAATCCCTTCCGCCGAGCAGCGTTTGGCTTCCGCGAGCGTCACCTTGGCCGTCTGCTCACAGGGCGGATAGATGAGCAGCACGTCACGACCTTCGACGTGCGCGGTCGGCTCGCCGTCGGTAATGATCACGATCTGACGGTTCTGCGCCGCCTGCCGCTTCAAGACTCGACGAGCCAATTGCAGCCCGGCATGAATGTTCGTGAAGTGCTGCGGAACGAACGCGGGGGGATTATCGAGGCTGATCCGCAGCCGCACGCGTGGGTCGTAGATGCTCACCTCTTTCGGAGCCGAGTACAGCAACTCCCGCTCGGTCATTAGTGAGGCCATCGAATAGAAGCCGATCACCTGCAAAAAGTCGCCTTGGTACTTGCCTCGCACCAGCGACTGCATGGCCATCGCCACCTTCTTCGCCGCGCCGAATTTGCCGAAACGAGTCATGCTTCCCGACATGTCGAGCAGCACGACGGTCGCACAACTCGTCTGGTATTCGGTCTCGTGAATGACCAGATCGTCCTCGTGGACTTGAATCGCCGCCACCGTTTTGTGCGACCTACCGCGCGGTTCAACGTAGGCCACAGTCCTTTCAGTTGCCGAGCGCTGCATCGCGTTGCGCAGCGTCTCGTGCAAGTTCAGGTTCGAGACCGGATCGCCGTATTCGTAGGGCTTGGTTTCGTCGAGCAGCGTCTGTCCGGCACCCCGCATTTCGGTCTCGTGCTTGCCGAAGTGGTCTTGGCGTCGGATGTCGAATAGCTCTTCCAACGCCTTATTCTCAACGCGGCGCAGGCCCTTCGGTGTCACGCGGTACTTTCCAGCCCCGTCCTGTTCGATGTAGCCCTGCTTCATGAGCAGGTCTAGGACTTCAGGATTGGTTTCCTCCCACTGCTCCAGCGAATCGAGCACTTGCTCGCCGTACTCGGTCAGGTACTGACTGAGTTCATCAAACAGTGCATCCGCCGATTGTGGGGCAAACTGCTGCGAACCGTCCCAGCGGGAATAGCGTGAGTTAGACATGCCGAGATGATAGTCCGGTGGCAGGCAGGAGCCAGTGGACAGAAGCGAGAAAGCGAGCAGATCCCTGACTACTGCCTCATTTGCGATTGCCCGAATCAGCCTCCGGCGACTATCTTCCCCGGCCTTACGAGCCGCCGGTTTTGAGAATTGGCTCGTTCGCCAGGGAGGCGGCAATGATGCGACTTTTGCTGACAGGGATGTTGGCGGTTCTGATGGGCGGCTGTCTGAGTCGTGGCGGCACCGATTTATTGCAGGCTCGGATTCGAGACCAGCAGGCTCACTTGGCCGATGCGGAGCGTCAGGTCGCGGTGGCTCAAGCCGATTTGCAAAAGTCGCGGCGCGAGGCCGATGGCCTGCGAACCGAACTCGCTAAACGAGGCAACAGTGGGACGTTGGCTGAGCAAACGGAAGCGCTCGTCCGAGTGGCGAAGCTCCAGATTCATTCGTTGCTCTCGGGTGGCGTCAATAAGGACGAGCATCCCGGCGACGATGCCTTTGTCACGCAGTTGGCTCCTGTCGATGCCGATGGTGAAGTGGTGAAGCTGCCCGGTCAGGTGGAACTTACTCTGCTCGACCCCGCCGTGGCCGAGGGTCAACGCGAAGTTGGTCGTTGGAACTTTACGGCCGACGAATGCCGCCAACACTGGACGCGCGGGCTGACCGGCGCGGGCTATCAGTTCACGGTGCCGCTCGCCGCGTCACCGACTCACGACAGCCTAGTCCTGCACGCGAAGCTCACGACGACCGATGGCCGGTCGTTCGATGCGAGTCAAATCGTGCGTGTCTCGCCGACGACCGCACTCACCGCCGTCAGCCGTCGCACCGACCTTGACCGCCCGACGTTGGATCGTCCCGCTCTCGATCAGACTCCGCGCGCGTTGAATCTTCTCTTGGATGACATCAACGATCCCCCTCCCGCGCCGTTGAAGGACCAACCGGAAGAACTCCCCGCGTGGGCCGACCCGGTTGCGGCACCTGCTTCCAAAGCGGTTTCCACTTCAGCTCAATCTCCCCCCCCGCCAAAGAAGCGGGTGCTGGCTCCGCTGCGCGACTCAACCAACTGGACCGAGGAAACGATCCCGCGTTTGCGTTGAAACCAGAGCGTTCTCCCCGAATGGAGCCTCACTCGCAGGAAGTGCGGTCTATTCAAAAGACCTGCCGCTGCGCTATACCTCACGCGGCTAAAGATGAGATACTGGCGAGCCGTATGCCGTCAGGCTGCGGGTTCTTGATCGCCGCAGGAAACCCGTGGCCTCACGGCGCACGGCTCGCTTAAAACGTCTCAGTTGTGGCCGTGCGGGGTATATGACAAAGGCGAATCGCAATCCGCCAAGTCAGCGAGGAGCCACGGTCATGATGAGTTTCGTTCCCCGGCACATTCCCTTGGACCGCCGGACGTTTCTGTTGGCGGGAGGATTGAGTTGCTTCGGTGCGAACATTGCCGGATCGGCGATGGCCTTCGCGGCAGAACGTGCCACACGGAGGGAGGGCGTTGAAGCGGCGGCTGAAATCGGTTCGGGACGACGCAAGATTGCGAAGTCGGCGATCATGATCTGGCTGTCCGGTGGAGCCTCGCACATCGACACGTGGGACATGAAACCGAACGCGCCGCTGGATTACCGCGGTGAGTTCCATCCGGTCGCGACTTCGGCTCCAGGTCTCGAACTGTGCGAGCATCTCCCGCACCTCGCAAAACAGGCACATCATCTCGCCGTCGTCCGATCGCTCGGCGACTTTCATCGTGGGACGGGCGACCATCATGCGGGCTACTACACGAACCTGACGGGCCATTCTCCCGACCCGACTTTTCACCGGTTGCTCAACGCGCGAACGCCGTATCCGACCGACTGGCCTTCGATGGCCTCCGTCGTCTCGATGAAGCGGCCTCCACATCCCAGCTTTCCCAATGCGATCACCCTTCCACAGAAAGAAGGTGCGCCCGAATACACACGACCCGGCCAATTCGCCGCGCGACTGGGGATCGAGTATGACCCGCTGTTCGTGGATGGCTCGCGTGCCAAGCCGCTCGACTTCACCGTCCCGGCACTGGCGCTGCAGGGGAAAATCACGCGCGAGCAAGTCGCCGCGCGCCGCGAGTTGCTCGCCATGCTCGACCGCGCTCAACGCACGGCCGAATCCTCAACGGCGCTGTCCGACTATCAGAAGCACCAACTCAAAGCCTTCTCGCTGCTGACCTCCAGTGAAGCCAAGTCGGCGTTCGACATTGGAACCGAACCGGAAGCGGTGCGATTGAAGTACGGCAGCAGCATCACCGGAACATCACTGCTGATGGCGCGACGCCTCGTGGAGGCGGGCGTGCCGTTCGTCACGGTCTTTTGGAAGGAAGACAAGGAACTCGACAAGCTCTGCAAGAGTGGCGGCGGTTGGGACACGCACGGCAACAATTTCAATTGCCTAAAGGACCGCTTGTTGCCGGAGTTCGATCAGCCGTTTGCCGCGCTGCTCGATGACCTGCACCAGCGCGGACTGTTGGAAGAGACGCTCGTGATCGTGTCGAGCGAGATGGGACGCCGCCCAAAAATTGGAGACCCTCGCTCGGGGGGCGTCTCGGGCGCAGGCCGCGATCATTGGACGCACAGCATGTCCACGCTGCTGGCTGGCGGTGGCATCCAGGGTGGCCAAGTCTATGGCTCCACAGACAAGCTCGCAGAATATCCGAAGGACAACCCGGTCGGAGCCGAACATATCGCTCGCACGGTCTTCCACTCACTCGGGATCGACGACCTGATGGCCAAGGACCGAGAAGGTCGCCCGTTCCATCTGATGGATGAAGGCCGTGTGCTGACGGAGTTGTTCTGACCAAGCTCTGCCAACGACCGATTTGCGAACGTCAGCGTTGGCAACGCGGGCAATAGAACGTCGATCTCTGAGCCTGAACGACGCGCACGACAGTCGATCTATTGCAGGTCTGGCAGGATTCGTCCGCCCGCATGTAGACGCGATGCTCGTTCTGATAACGACCGGCTTGATTGAGGGCGTTGCGGTACGTACCGTCCCCCAGCGTTGAGCCTTCGTAGGTGATGGCCAGCTCCAGTACGGATCGTACGGCAGCCGCGAGCCGCTTCACTTCTGGTAGCCGCAACGTATTGGCCGCACGATGCGGATCGATCCGCGCGACATGCAGAATCTCACTCGCATAGAGATTGCCGATCCCCGCGACGAGACGCTGATCGAGCAGCGCCACTTTGATCGCGCGACTGGTTGCGCCGAGTCGTTCGAGCCACGCGGCGGCGGCCATCACCAACGCATCCGGCCCGAGCTTGTCGGGACCGAGGTCTCGCTCCAGCTCACCGGGACCAAACAACCGTACGGTCCCCAATCCGCGACGATCCCAAAACCAGATCGAGTTGAATTCGCGACAGCCTTCAAATTCCCATTCGAGCCGGAGGTGTTCGACATCGGGCGGATCAGCGAGCAACATCAAGCCCGTCATCCTCGGCTCGATCACGAGACTCGATCCGACCGCCAAATCGAGCACAACCCGCTTCCCAAGACGCCGCACGGCCGTGACGGTTTGTCCTTCGATGCGACTCGCCAACCGTGCAAACGTCGGCATGATGCCAATCGGTCGGCAATGCGTTTTACAACGCTTGATCTTCAGGAGGCGTCGGCCTTCGACAAACGGTCGAATGCCACGCACCATCGTTTCGACCTCGGGAAGTTCTGGCAAACGGTTCTCCTCGGAATTCACGACAGAGGGCGAGCATCGCGACAGAGCGTCACTGGATCAGCGACTTTTCGGGTCAGGTTCTCCTTGAGCGGCCTGCCTCACGCGCGTGGCGGCGGCATTCTAGCGGCTGGCGCGATGAGTGGGATGCCAGGTCACGAGGAGTCGGGAGAGCGGCGGAAATCGCAGAATCTCCTTGACCACGCGAGGCCGCCGGACGATCTTACTCCACGAGATGCCGTCTTCCGCACGGCTCGTTCGACATTCCGCCGCTTCAGTGAGAGAACTTATCTCTGACTCAGAGCGGCCAGATCACATCGGGTGTCATCATGCTGCGTCGCCGATCTTCCGTGTTTGCTCAGTTGATGGCAGGGTTGGGCTGTGTCCTCGCTCTGTCTGTGTTCGTTCAAGCTGCCGAAGCGCAACCCAATCTCAACCGGGCAGAACAGGTGGCCGCTCACCTTGCTGCGGGTGAGTTTGGTCCGGCTCTCAATTTGGCAAAAACTTCGGCCAATCCAGCCGAACAGGCGGGGTTGCTGAGCAACGTCGCTGCGGCCCAAAGAAACGCTGGTGAGTCGTCGGTCGCCCAACAAGCGAGTCGCACCAGTGGACGTCGCATGGGCGGACAAGGTGCTGGCGGTGGAAGCCAATCAGGGAGCGGTGGCTTCGGCGGCGGCGGTAGCATCGCCGACTTCCAAACGCTGATGACGCTCATCATGGAGAACACCTCCGGCAAGTGGGAGCAAGCCGACGGTGAAGGTGGCACGATGTCCCCCTTCCCAACCGGTGTGCGAGTCGCACCGGGCGGACTGTTGCAACGTCTGACTCAAGAAGAGCAAAACGGAGCGTTGGCTTCGCTCGGTGCGGTGGCTCGCAAGGCTGATCTCAATGCCGATGTCGCTCGCCGTTCCGACCTCCGCATGGTCTCGTTGACTCGGTTGGAGAAAGCGGTCGCTCAACGATTGGCCGATGGCGAAGCAGTTCCGGAAACGATGGCTCAGCTCGCCGGTCTGTCTCAAATCAAGTACGTCTTCGTCTATCCCGAAGCCCACGAGATCGTGTTGGCCGGTCCGGCCGAAGGCTGGCAATACAACGCTCAAGGTCAGCCCGTCACCGTCAGCAATGGACGACCGACGCTGCAACTCGATGATCTCGTCACCGTCTTGAGAACATTTGCTCGGGGTGACGCCGACTTCGGTTGCTCGATCAACACTCGCGATGCGGGAGTCCGAGCGCTGACCGACTATGTGCAGAAGTCGCAGTCCAAGGGAGCGATCAGTTCGACGGCGGTGCGAGGCTGGGTGAACGCTCTCCAACACAAGCTCGGTCGCCAAGACATCGAAGTCTGGGGCGTCCCCGCTGACAGCCGTGTGGCGCGAGTCATCGTAGAAGCGGACTACCGCATGAAGTTGATCGGGATCGACAAGCTCGATGCGGGCAAAGCCGTCCCCAGTTACTTCGATCTGCTGCCGGTCGCTCAACAGAAGAACATCCAGACGATGGACGCTCTCCGCTGGTGGCTGACGATGAAGTACGACGGCGTGCAACACAGTGCCGACAAGAGTGCATTTGAAATCGCTGGCTCGTCGGTTCTCTGTCAGTCCGAGAACCAACTGCTGACGGCAGATGGCAAGCACGTCCCCACAGGTCAGTCGGAAGCGACCAACCGATTGTTCGCTCAGAACTTCACCGCGAACTACGACAAACTGGCCGCTCGCGATCTGGTCTTCGCCGATACTCAGAACGTCTTCGATCTCGCGTTGGTCTCAGCCCTGATCCAACACGAAAACTTGGACGACAAGGCACAGTGGGATATGGGTGCCTTCGCTCCTCATGGTGCCTATTCGCCCGCTCACTATGCCGTCCCGAAGGAATGCGAGTCGGTCGTCAACCATCGCGTCTACAACGGCAAGGATGTCGTGGTGCAGATCGCCGGTGGCGTGAAGGGCGACGTGATGTCCGTCGTGAAGGACAAAGCTCTGAACACCGAATCGCCGCGACTGGGCAACTTGGCTCAGTCCGCCAAAGCGGGTGACCTGCCAGCCGGTCGCTGGTGGTGGGATGCGTCTCGGTAGACAAAAGCCGCTTCGCCGTTCGATCTGCAACAACTCGTTTCAAATTCCATGCGGCCGACTTCAAAGTCGGCCGCATTTTTTGTTGCTGTCAGCGAATCTCGTTTAACTGCGATCGGCAGACGAGCGTGTTGAAGCGGGGATCAAGCGGGAGAAAACTTTGACCAGCAGCACGACCGCAAGGAGACCGCAGCATGCGCCAATCATGTCGGCACACCAGTCGGCCACGTCGGCGCTGCGACCGACGAGCTTTTGAGTCATCTCATCGAAAGCACCGTAGCAGGCCAGAAAGCC
>JAYTXB010000597.1:0-3231 GCA_043743205.1 Schlesneria sp. | reverse complement strand
TACATCAGCCGCAGGGCGCTAGCCCCGGTTCGATTTCGCTTAACCGGGGCTAGCGCCCTGCGGCTGATTTCTGCGGGCCAACAGGAATGGCGGAGAGCCAGAATAATTTACTACTGGTCCACTTGGGAGACTGTCGGATTAGTCGCGATTCGATCGTTTAACCTCAAGCCGAAGGCGTGCGCGTGACGCTGAATAACGACTTACGTTCGCGCACGCCTTCGGCGTGCGGTTAAACGACTACTCCGACAGTCCACTAGGTTGAGATGGTCCGATTCAGTCGCTCAAAACACAGTGGTCTTCCACGACACAGCACAAAGTCCGTTTGAATTCAATCACTCTTGAGAACTGAAACATGTCCAAGCTGACCACCGCGAACTTGTTCACCACGCTGACGATTGTCGGACTCATTAGCGCGGGATGCACCGAGCGACCGCAGCCTGCGCCGGAGGTTCCCGTTCCCACTGCTAAGCCGATCGCCAGCGAAGCGGCAGCGACGACTTCAACTGCGGCGGCGAAGACCGAGCCATATGAAGCGTCTGTTGGTGGGTTCAAATTCATGGTCCCGGTCGGTTGGCAGGAGCAGCCGCCGAAGAGTCAGTTCGTACTCGGTGAGTTCTCGCTTCCCGGTGCTGATGGTGCCGCGCGGCTGACGGTCTCATCGGCGGGAGGCGGGATCGAGGCGAACCTCGATCGCTGGCGCGGCCAATTCAATCGAGGCCCCAACGATCCGGAACCGCGCGAGTCCGAGATCACGTTCGATGGTCAGAAGGGAACGTTGCTCGAATTGTCGGGCAGCTACACGGACATGTTCGGCGGCGGTAAGCCGAGTCGCGACTGGCGAATGCTGGGCGTGGCCGTGCCGATGGGTCCGACCAACGTTTTTGTGAAGCTCACCGGTCCACAAGCGACCGTTACCGACCAACGCGAAGCGTTCGTGAAATTCGTCGAATCGGCGAAGGCGGAAAAGTAGCAGCCGTCGCGGCACTCGCTTCCAGTCGGACCCTTAACAGCCCGTTGAAAAACGTAGGATGGCCTTCTAGGCCGTCGTTTTTCTGCGGAAAATCGGACGGGCAAGATGCCCATCCTACGTTTTTCAACGGGCTGCTAAGGACCGGCGCATCAGTCACTGGTGGGATCGCACTTCTGGTTGATGTGATCCGGATGATGAAAGCCTATACCGCCGATTGTTGGTCCACCGATCCTAGCCAGCACGACTGCTACGCACGGCACACCGAGTGGCGAGCGAAGTCTGCGCGGCGTTTGCCTCGGGACGGAGTGTGACCTAAGTTTCACATGGCTTGTCGGGCGTCCCCACCGCTCGGATTTGGTCTTCAAGGATGTGACCCTGCGCACCAGCCGCACTTCTCGTGGTCTTCGTCGCAATCATGACCTCTCAATCTGCCGTCCCCGCATCCACCAGTGGCAACGACACGGCGAGTCCTTCGCCGCGCAAGTTGTCTCAGTTGTTGGCTGACTTTGGAGTCTCCCGTGCGTCTGGGCGAGCGTTCAAGTCCAGCGCGGCCAGTGAATCTCCCTCGACTCACACCGCAGGTGTCTCTCACGCTCAACCGAATTTGGTCGTAGTCCCTGTCGGCGGTCACGAGGCCACCTCAGTCAAAGAGCCCGGCGGAGCGGCGACTTGGATGCCGAAACGTCACCTCCGTGATGCGGCTCGCAGCGACGAACAATTGTCGGCACTGTTCGATCGAGTCGAAGCGTTGCTCGGAACACCCGTTGCAACGGAGAACGCTCCGTATTTTCCGCGTGCTCCCGAACGACTCGAAGAGACCGGGCTGACATCCGACGAAATCGAACGCTTGATGTTGAAGTTTCTGATGGCGACAGGCACGGCCACGGGTCGCGCGGTGGCTCAACAAATCAGATTGCCGTTCGGCATCATCGACCCACTCTTGAAGGGACTTAAATACGACCAACTGCTGTCGTTCGTCGGCACGGCTGAGATGGGCGATTACGAGTACTCGATCACCGAGATGGGCCGTGAGCGTGCGCGGCGGTACTCCGATGAATGCACGTACTACGGCTCCGCCCCCGTCTGCCTGCGTGACTATCTCAAGGCCATGGAACGACAAAGCATCGCCAAGCAGCAGGTCACAGAAGCCGATCTCAAACAGGCGTTCACGGACTTGTTGATCGGTCCCGATTTACTCGATCAACTCGGGCCGGCGATCAACTCGGGACGCGGCATGTTCCTGTTCGGGGCACCAGGCAACGGCAAGACGAGCATCGCCGAACGAATCACACACTGCTTCGGTTCGTCGATCTGGATTCCGCGCACGCTGGGAATCGACGGCGATGTCATTCGGCTCTACGACCCCGGTGTTCACGAAGAGGTGAAGGATGAGGCCGGGACGGGAATCTTCGATCTGTCGGGAGTCGATTCGCGCTGGATTCGTATTATCCGGCCGACCGTCATCGCGGGTGGCGAGCTGACGATGGAAGAGTTGGAAGTTTGCCAGAACCAACAGACCGGCATCTGCGAAGCACCGCTCCAATTGAAGAGCAACTGTGGCACGCTGGTCATCGACGACTTCGGTCGCCAACGGATGCCGGTCTCCGAGCTACTCAATCGCTGGATCGTGCCGCTCGAAAAACGCTACGACTTTCTCAACCTGCCCAGCGGTAAAAAAATTCAGGTGCCGTTCGATCAACTCATTATCTTCTCGACGAACCTCGAACCGCGCGACATGGTGGACGGAGCCTTCCTGCGCCGCATCCCCTACAAGATTCAAGTCCCCGATCCGACCGAGCCGGAGTTCCGTGAGATCATCCGCCGACTGTCTCCCAAGCTCGGCTTTCAGTACGACGATGCGGCGGTCGAGCATCTGATCGAGCAGCACTATCGCCGCGCTGGCCGGCCGTTTCGCTCGTGCCAACCGCGTGACTTGCTGCTGCAAGTGCGAAACTTCTGCGCCTACAAACAACACGCCCGTAAGCTGACTCCCGCCGCCTTCGACTTCGCCGTGGCCAACTACTTCTCGGTGATGTGAATCCATCGCGTTGGCGAACAGGTCGATGTTTGGCAGCGCTGGCCGAAAGTCTCTGCGGAAACGTCCGCACCGAACCGTCGTAGGGAGCGACTGGCGTAGCAACTCGGGCCACAAACCGGACGCCTAATACGGATCCCAAATGAAAACCGCGCTCGACAGACTTCCGAAGTCTTTGAGACTTCGGAAGTCTTGGCTGGTGTTGCCGCGCAGATATTTCTTGCGA
>JAYTXB010000596.1:0-2314 GCA_043743205.1 Schlesneria sp. | reverse complement strand
GAGCGCGTAACCCGCCTCACGCAAACTGTTCGGGACCGCACGCAGCACGTCTTCACTCAGCGACGCGACCATCGGGATGATCATGATCCCGACTACGATCCCACCCGCCAGCGCATTAAAGCCGCCAACGGACAATCCGAACGTCTGTTTGAACACCGGCACAATGAAGTACGGCGTCAATACGGTGAGCGCGAAATAGCCGTACACGATGGTCGGTATTCCCGCGAGGAGTTCGAGCATTGGCTTGCACAGGGATCGAGTGCGCGGGGAGGCGTACTCACTGAGATAAATCGCGATCATGAGTCCTGCCGGGAGACCAATCAGTCCCGAGATGCCCGTGATGAGCAGCGTGCCGCACAAGAGCGGCAAGATCCCGTAATGCCGCTGCTCTTCAGCGTATTGCGGCGTCCAACGGGTCTCACTGAAAAATTCGGCCAGCCCGATCTCTTGGAAGAACGACGTGTCAGGCGGCAACGCGACGATCGCTTCCGTGACGAGGACATAGATGATCGAGAGCGTTGTCAGGATGGAGAGCAACGCACAACAGAACAACGCTCCTTGAATGAGCTGTTCGCTCGCGCGCTGCCACGAGAAGACTCGACGCAGTGATCGCGTGGATTGTTCGTGTCGAGCAGGGCCGATGTTTGCCACGGGGTGGGACCTGAAAGGATCGTCTTCGAGGAGCAGCATCGCTGCGTTACTTGGACTCGGACGGTTCCACTGCTTTCAACGCGGCGGTCAATCGCTCGGTCATGGCTAGGCGAGTCTCATCTGTCATCCGCACGAACCCTCGTTTGGCCACGAGCGGTTGAGCCACTACTGAGATCGAGAACTTCAAAAAGTCGGCCACCTCTGTTCGCTTCATCGCTTCTTTGTTGGCGTACATGAACAGCGGTCTCGACAGTGGAGCATACTCGCCGCTCAAGATCGTTTCGACTGTCGGCAGGACGAAGGGAGCCGCCGTTTCAGCCGCGTCTTTCGTGGGCGACACGCCGATCACTTTGACCTTGTCTTTGTTCTCGACGCAGTAACCGTAAGGGATATACCCGAGTGCGTACTTGTTGCCCGCGACACCCGAAATCAGGATGTTGTCATCGGACGCGGGCGTGTAGTCGGTACGGGTCGAACCCTTCTTGCCGACGATCACCTCGGTGAAGTACTCGAACGTTCCCGAGTCGCTATCGGCACCGAACAACTGGATCGGCTGATTGGGCCATTGCGGGTTGAGGTCGCTCCACTTGGCAATCTTGCTATCCGGCTGCCACACCTTTTTGAGGTCCGCGACACTGAGTCCAGGGCACCAGTCGTTCTCGGGGTGAACGGCGACCGACAGCCCGTCAATCGCGACCGTCAGTTCGAGCCACTCGATCCCCTTCTCCTTCAGTTCCGCAATTTCCTTCTCGGCGATCGGGCGCGAGGCATTCCAAATGTCACTCTGACGGAGCGCGAATTTCTTGTAACCGCCGCCCGTGCCCGACCGACCGACGCTGACCTTGTGCTGGGACGCCTTCTCAAATTCCACGGCCATCGCCTGTGAAATCAGGTAGACCGTGCTGGAGCCTTCCACGTTGACGAGTGCCTCGCTGGCGGCTGTTTCGGGACTTGCGTTCTGCGATGCCCCCGGAGTTGTCGTGCCCGCAGATGTTGCTCCCGATATGTTGGCTCCGGCCGGTACCGCTGGCTTGATACAGCCCACCAATCCAATCAAACCGGACAAGTTCACAACGACCAGCATCCCAGCCAACCACGAACGATTGACAGCAAACATCCAGTAATCTCCCGAAAAATTAGAAATCGAGTTGATGGCGAGACGAGGATTTCCAACCTGCCACCTCTTTGGCGGCGGTAGCTTAAGCGGCGACGAGCGAGTTTGCGACGAAGCGTTCGTTAAGATTTGATGAACAACTGAGATGCCATCAGCATCTGAAAACACAGATTGGTTCACGCTGTTCGGCGTGAATCTCATGACCTATGTTCGCTGCATGACTTCCAGCCGATCAACGGATTGAAGCCGCCGTTCGACGTAACCCGCCGCGTGAGCGAAGGGCTTCTTTCACGAAGACGGCCAGCCCCCGCAGCCCGGGTGCAGTCGTTCATTGGTGATCCTAGTCGCGAAGCGACGGCAGCGAATAGCCGTGGGTGTTAACCCACGGAACGGAAAACCGTTACGACAAAGAGCCGCGAAGCGGCGGCAGAAAGATGTTTCCCTCTTCGACACTGCTGTCGCCGCTTCGCGGCTCACCTGCTCCCGCTTTCCCAACTGCGGGCTGACGCCCGCAGCTATTGGCTGGCATCGCTTCGCAATTGAAATCCG